>DPZQ01000089.1:0-8601 GCA_003536295.1 Rhodobacter sp.
CGGCGATTGGGTTCACCATCTATCCGGGCAGCGATATGGCTTTGGATATGTATGAACAAATTAGCATGATGCGCCAAGAAGCCGCAGCCAAAGGCATTGCTAGTGTGATCTGGTCCTATCCACGCGGTGAGGCCATCACCAAAGACGGCGAAACCGCAATAGATGTGGCCGCATATTCCGCCCATATAGCAGCACTTCTCGGCGCTCATATCATTAAAATTAAACTTTCAACCGATCATTTAATGCTGCCCGAGGCCAAGAAAGCCTACGAAGACAATGCGATCAGCATCGCTTCTCAAGCGGAACGTGTGCGCCATGCGATGCAAGCCAGCTTTAACGGGCGGCGCATTGTGGTCTTTTCAGGCGGGGCCAAAAAGGGCGAAGACAGTATTTATGATGATGCGCGTGCCATTCGTGATGGCGGGGGCAATGGGTCGATCATTGGACGTAACGCGTTTCAACGCAGCCGCCACGAAGCTTTGGCGATGCTGGGAAAACTTGTTGATATCTATAAAGGAAAAGCATAATTTCTACGCTCATCTGTCGATTTGGGATTCACAAATTAAAAGCAATATGACATGATTGTCCTAAGTGTTCAATCATAGGGCATATGAGGCAAGTATGAGCGATAGTCACACCGGCCCTGCCCTTGGCAGCATTACCGTGTTCAGTCTGGCGATTTTTCTGGGCTGTTACTTTACTTATTCGGCGGTGCAGGGCGATTACGGTGTTTTTCGCAAAGTAAAAATAGAGACCGAGCTAAAGGCCCTTCACCAAGAACGTGGCATGTTGCAAGCCAATTTGGCGGAATTGGAAAATCTAACCATGCGCCTGTCAGATGGTTTTCTTGATCTTGACTTACTGGATGAGCGTGCGCGCGATGTTTTGGGCTATGTACGCTATGATGAGATAGTCATCCGCTAAACCCGCTATGGGCCTATCACTCCTAAATAAGGCAGAAGTTTTTAACCTTCGTCAAAAAAGAATGATATACGCGCCCTTTTATTTCCGTTATAATATAGGTAGTTTAACGCTAAACTACTTTACAAAATGACGGAGAACCCGCCTTGGCTCAGAAAAAAGTACCTGCCGCCTCAAACAGCTCAAAAGAAGAGCTTTTGCATTATTACCGTGAAATGTTATTAATCCGTCGCTTTGAAGAAAAAGCCGGCCAGCTTTATGGTATGGGATTGATCGGCGGATTTTGCCATCTTTACATCGGACAAGAGGCCGTTGTGGTTGGGCTGGAGGCCGCAGCAAAAGAGGGTGACAAGCGGATCACCAGCTACCGCGATCACGGCCATATGTTGGCCTGCGGCATGGACCCCAAAGGGGTTATGGCCGAATTGACTGGGCGCTCGGGCGGTTATTCCGCAGGTAAAGGTGGCTCAATGCACATGTTCTCAAAAGAAAAACATTTCTACGGCGGTCACGGGATTGTGGGGGCGCAAGTGCCTTTGGGCGCTGGTCTGGCATTTGCAGATAAATATCTTGGCAATGACAATGTGACGTTTGCTTATTTTGGTGATGGCGCGGCGAACCAGGGCCAAGTTTATGAAACCTATAATATGGCCGAACTTTGGAAGTTGCCCGTGATTTTTGTAATTGAAAACAACCAATATGCAATGGGCACTTCTATGAAACGTTCGACAAAATCACCCTCAATGTGGGAACGCGGTTTGGCTTACGGTATTAAAGGCGAAGCGGTTGATGGGATGGATGTGTTAGCGGTAAAAGCTGCGGCCACCAAAGCTGTTGCCGTATGCCGCGCTGGCGATGGGCCCTACATTTTAGAAATGATGACTTATCGCTATCGGGGTCACTCAATGTCGGACCCTGCAAAATACCGCAGCCGTGAAGAAGTACAAAAGATGCGCGATGAAAAAGACGCAATCGAACACGTGCGCGAGCTGCTGATGCAAGGCGGTCTTGCGTCGGACGAAGATCTGAAAGTAATTGATCGCGACATTAAGGCAATCGTTAACGAAAGCGCCGAATTTGCCAAAGAAAGCCCGGAGCCCGCATTAGAGGCGCTTTGGACAAATATTTACGCGTAAGGAGATAAACATGGCTACGCAACTTCTTATGCCCGCCCTTTCCCCAACAATGGAAGAAGGCACTTTGGCCAAATGGTTGGTTAAAGTGGGCGACACAGTTAAATCAGGCCAGATTTTGGCAGAGATTGAAACCGATAAAGCAACGATGGAATTCGAAGCGGTGGATGAGGGCGTGATAGGCCATCTTTTTGTTGAAGAAGGCACGGCAGGCATCAAAGTCAACAGCGCAATCGCGCTTTTGCTTGATGAGGGTGAAGATTTGGCCACAGCCAAAAGCGCGCCGCAAGCCGCAACCAATGTTGCCGCCGCCGCGGCACCAACCGTGGCGGCAACTGCCGCAGCGCCAATTTCTGCCACAATTGATAATAGCCCAGATTGGCCCGAAGGAACGCCAATGAAGTCGATGACCGTGCGCGAAGCATTGCGAGAAGCAATGGCCGAAGAAATGCGCGCCAATCCGAACGTATTTTTGATGGGCGAAGAGGTTGGCGAATATCAAGGCGCCTATAAGATCAGTCAAGGTTTGCTAGATGAGTTCGGCGAAAAGCGGGTGATTGATACGCCTATTACTGAACATGGCTTCACCGGTATTGCGGTTGGCGCTGCGATGGCAGGGTTGAACCCGATTGTAGAGTTTATGACATTTAACTTTGCGATGCAAGCGATTGATCACATTATCAATTCAGCCGCAAAAACGCTTTATATGTCGGGCGGACAAATGGGCTGCCCAATTGTGTTTCGTGGCGCCAATGGTGCCGCGGCACGCGTTGGGGCGCAGCACTCGCAAGATTATGCCGCTTGGTATGCGCAAGTACCGGGCCTAAAAGTGATCATGCCATATAGTGCGGCAGATGCCAAAGGCCTTTTGAAACAAGCTATTCGCGATCCAAACCCTGTGATCTTTTTGGAAAATGAAATTCTTTATGGGCGTAGCTTTGACGTGCCGGTGCTTGATAATTTCACAATTCCTTTTGGCAAAGCCAAAATCTGGCGCGAAGGTAAAGATGTTACTTTGGTCAGCTTTGGAATTGGGATGGGTTACGCGCTTGAGGCTGCCGATAAATTGGCCGCCGAAGGGATCAGCGCTGAAGTGATTGATCTACGTACATTGCGCCCGATTGATTACGAAACGGTTCTGGCCTCAGTGCGCAAGACGAACCGTTGTGTGACTGTGGAAGAGGGTTGGCCCGTAAGCTCGATTGGCAATCATCTGAGTGCTACGATCATGGAACGCGCCTTCGATTATTTGGACGCGCCGGTGATCAATTGTACGGGTAAGGATGTGCCCATGCCTTACGCCGCAAATCTAGAAAAACTGGCGCTTTTAACCAGCGATGAAGTGGTCGCAGTGGTTAAATCCGTTTGCTACCGTTAGGAGGATATTATGGCGATTGAAATTTTGATGCCGGCGCTGTCCCCAACAATGGAAGAAGGGACTGTGGCAAAATGGCTTGTCAAAGAAGGCGACAGCGTAAAGTCGGGCCAAATTCTAGCCGAGATTGAGACCGACAAAGCAACAATGGAATTTGAAGCCGTTGACGAGGGTGTCATGGGCGCCCTTTTGGTGGCCGAGGGCACCTCAGGCGTTAAAATAAATCAAGTAATTGCGATCTTGCTAGAAGAGGGCGAAGAAGTCGACAGCCAACCCACCTTAAAACCAGCCGAAACAGCCCCCACGGTGCAAACTCAAACTTCGGCCAAAGTATCCGCTGCCGTACCTGCCACCGTTGCAGCCCCAACGCCAACCGGCGGGGCACGGGTCTTTGCATCGCCTCTGGCACGGCGTTTGGTACTGCAAAAAGGCCTTGATATTAGCAAAATTAAAGGCTCTGGGCCTCATGGGCGCATCATTCGCGCTGATGTCGAAGCCCCAACTGCTGCAAGCACACCTCAAGAACGCCCAGTCAGTGTACCAACTGAAGCCACCATGGCGCGCAGTGCTGATGTTTCAAGCGTGATGAAAATCTACAGTGACCGCGACTTTGTTGAAGTGCCCCTTGATGGTATGCGCAAAACAATCGCTGCACGTTTGACAGAAGCAAAACAAACCATCCCGCATTTCTATTTGCGCCGTGACATAAAGCTTGATGCATTGATGGCATTACGCGCCAGTGTGAATGAACAGCTCATGTCCCGTGGCGTAAAACTTTCTGTCAATGATTTCATCATTAAAGCCTGTGCGCTCGCGCTGCAAACAGTACCATATGCCAATGCGGTTTGGGCGGGCGACCGTATTTTGCGACTGAAACCTTCGGACGTGGCGGTAGCTGTAGCCATAGAAGGTGGTCTTTTCACACCAGTTTTGCGTGATGCAGATAAGAAGTCGCTTTCAAGCCTGTCTGATGAAATGAAAGACTTGGCTGGGAGGGCAAAAAACCGCAAACTTGCGCCTCATGAGTATCAAGGAGGCAGTTTCGCAATTTCTAATCTCGGGATGATGGGGGTTGATAATTTTGACGCCGTAATAAATCCGCCCCACGGTGCTATTTTGGCGGTAGGTGCGGGCGTAAAAAAACCTGTTGTTGATCATAACGGGCAAATTATAATAGCCACAATTATGTCTGTAACACTTTCTGTAGATCACCGTGTGATCGATGGCGCTTTAGGTGCTGAGTTCTTAGGCGCCATCGTCTATAATCTGGAAAATCCGATGTCAATGCTAGTATAAAAGCCCCAAACGGGGCTTTTATTCACCCGTTTATCGAAAGCAATTGATCCATCATGACAGACGGTTGTGCACAACCCGCCTCACCAATGACCTTTGCAGGTACCCCTGCTACAGTTGAGCAAGGTGGTACATCTTGCAACACGACCGAGCCTGCCGCAATGCGAGAACAGTGCCCAATAGTGATATTGCCCAAGACCTTCGCTCCAGCCCCTATCATGACACCATTTTCTATTTTAGGATGGCGATCCCCATCCGCCTTACCCGTACCGCCCAAGGTCACCGAATGTAACATTGACACATTATCCCCCACAATTGCGGTTTCTCCAATCACGATGGAATGAGCATGGTCAATCATCGTGCCGCGCCCGATGCGTGCAGCTGGGTGTATATCAACGCCAAACGCTTCCGAGACACGCATTTGGACAAAATACGCAATATCATGACGCCCCTGACTCCAAAGCCAGTGACCAATTCGATAAGCTTGAATAGCCTGATAACCTTTGAAAAACAAAATAGGTTGCATCAAATAGTGGCAAGCCGGATCTCGTTCTAAAACGGCAACCAGATCTGCACGCGCCGCAAGCCCTAAATTTTGATCACGGCTAAAGGCCTCATCTGCTATTTCGCGTAAAATTTGTTCTGACATTTCACTTGAGGCAAGCTTCATCGAAAAGCGGTAAGAAAGCGCTCGCTCCATCGTAGGGTGATGTAGCAAGCTTGAATGAATAAGCCCCCCCAGCAATGGCTCACGCGCAATTGCACGGTGGGCCTCTTCGCAAAGACGGAGCCAAACGGGGTCCATGCTTGAAACTTTAAGTTTTTGCTCGACCATTTCGCATTCCTATTCTCTATGGGCAAAGCCTCAAAAAACCCTTCATGATCCTTGTTAACCTCGCCTTTTATTAAGTAATCTATTTAGAAAAAGATTTGAAGCCGTAATTTAGGCGTGGTTCGAAGACTTGGTTCAGCAGCTTTTAATTTTGTAAAACGGTGCGACAGCATCCTTCCACCACAAAATAAAGGCGACTGCCTACTTCTTATGGTAAGAGATAAATATTATTTGGAAAAACCCACAAGATCAAGATAAAAATCTTTTTATAATCAGAGACTTGGCTATAAATAAGTTAAGATACTAATAAGTATTAAACCCCAGAAATACCGCTTTCCCACTAATTTTTAGCAGCTTTTTGCGCCTCAAGCTTTCGCCAAGTGGCCACATTTGCGTTATGTTCAGATAAGGTCACTCCAAAAGCATGGCCCCCGCTGCCGTCGGCCACAAAAAAAATATAGGGTGTCTGATCTGGATTAAGCGCCGCCGAAATACTGACGCGCCCAGGATTAGCAATCGGCGTTGGCGGCAAACCCGCATTGACATAGGTGTTATAGGGCGTGTCGCGCTCCAACTCACTTTGGCGCAAACCCCGCCCTAAAATCCCCATCCCTTGGGTCAGCCCATAAATTACTGCAGGATCAGTTTGTAGCTTCATGCCTTGTTGTAAACGGTTCACAAATACCGACGCCACCTTACCGCGTTCATCCGCAAGACCAGTTTCCTTTTCGATGAGCGAAGCTAAGACCAAAGCCTCTTGTGGCGAGTTGATAGGCAAATCCGCTGCACGTTCAGCCCAAAGCTCACCTAAAATATCGGATTGGCGTTTTTGCATTTTTTCGATCAGGTTGATCCGTGTAGTAGCGCGCTCAAGCTCATAGCTTTCGGGGGCTAGGCTACCTTCGGCTGGCATGGCTTCAATCGGCCCTTCTAGAAAATCAGCGCGTTTTAAACCTTCAACGACCTGCCAACTGGTCACTCCTTCGGCCAAAGTCACTCGCCAACGCAAATCACTTTCAGCTGCCGCCTCTAAATAGGCCGCAGGCACCACTTCAGTGACAGGATCAAAGGACAAGATCTCTTCATATCGATTGGTCAAAGGATTTAACTCACGCATCACAATTTGCACCGCATTTACGCTGATGCGATAATTCACATCACGACCGCACGTCGACTGACCTCCTTGGGTCAAAATATCGCTAATCTGTCCCATCGAGGCACCAGCAGGCACCAAATAAGATCCGAATTTAAATTCCTGCGCCTTGCCCTCATAATCGGCGCTAAGGCGAAAAATAGGGCCATGGGTAATAGCACCCTGCGCCAACAACGTTTCACTGACAGCCGCCAAGCGCATTCCCTTTTCAACTCGCACACAGATAGGATTTTCAAGTGGACCTTGGCTGACATACTGATCGTGCACCCAAGCCAGCCCGACGGACAAACCGACCAATCCAAAAATGAATAAAGTCAATGCATTCGACGCTATAGATCGAAACATCACGCTGTCACACGCCCTAAAACAAGGCTCGCATTGGTGCCGCCAAATCCAAATGAATTTGATAAAGCTACGTTAATTTCGCGCTTAACCGCTTTATTGGCTGCCAAATCAAGCTTTGACGCCACAGCTAGCGTGTCAAGATTAATGGTAGGCGGTACAATTTGGTCTCGCAGGGCTAAAACACAAAAAATAGCCTCAACCGCACCAGCAGCCCCCAAAAGATGCCCAATACTAGATTTGGTTGACGACATGGTCGCTTTCGCAGCCGCGTCCCCCATAAGCCGCTCAACCGCGCCAAGCTCGATCGTGTCCGCCATGGTCGAGGTGCCGTGCGCATTAATATAATCAATATCGCCGGGCTGCAAACCCGCCCGCTTAAGCGCCATCGCCATAGACCTATAACCGCCATCACCGTCTTCAGCCGGGGCGGTTATATGATAGCCGTCGCCCGTCAAACCATAACCCAAGACTTCGGCATAAATTTTGGCGCCTCGCGCCTTGGCATGTTCATATTCTTCTAACATAACAACTCCTGCCCCCTCGCCCATGACAAAGCCATCACGGTCAACGTCATAGGGACGGCTTGCCGTCTTTGGATTGTCACCGCGTTTTGTCGAAAGGGCTTTGCAGGCATTAAAACCCGCTATCCCAATTTCTGAAATAGGGCTTTCCGCCCCACCCGCCAACATCACATCTGCGTCGCCCCATTGGATCAAACGTGCCGCGTCACCGATGGCATGGGCCCCCGTTGAACAGGCGGTCACAACCGCATGATTTGGCCCTTTATAACCAAAACGAATGGAAACCTGCCCCGAGATCAAATTGATCAAAGCACTGGGAATAAAAAACGGCGAGACCCGTTTTGGGCCCTTTTCCTTAATCAAAACGGCCGTATCCGCAATTGCAGACAGGCCCCCAATACCCGAGCCTATCATCACACCAGTGCGGTAGCGGTCTTCTTCAGTCTGCGGCTCCCAGCCTGAATCTTTTACAGCCTGAACAGCAGCGGTAATACCGTAAAGGATGAAATCATCCACTTTCCGGCGATCTTTGGGCTCCATCCAATCATCAGCATTAAAGGTGCCATCAGTGCCATCCCCCAAGGGTATCTCACATGCATATTGTGTGGTGCAATTTCTGGCATCAAAACGAGTAATCGGTCCTGCGCCAGACTGACCCGTAATCAGGCGCGCCCAAGTTTCCTCAACCCCGCAGGCCAATGGTGTGACCATTCCCAAACCCGTGACAACCACTCGACGCATGGCAAATCCTTTTAATCCTGTGTCAATCTTTAAACACATAATTGACTGATAGAAGCTATGATACACGCGCCAAAACCCAAGCGCAAGAAAGCCCATGGTCTTTCAAACGCCTTCCCCATACTCAACCAACCACTAAAATGGTAAAGAGCGCCAAAGGCGCTCTTTAAGTTATAAAATTTCTAGATATCAGGAAGCTTTGGTTATGAAGCCAACTGCGTCACCAAAACTTTGGATTGTTTCAGCAGCGTCATCCGGAATTTCAATTCCAAATTCTTCCTCAAAAGCCA
>DPZQ01000089.1:8613-9204 GCA_003536295.1 Rhodobacter sp.
AGCCATTACCAATTCAACAGTATCTAAGCTGTCTGCACCCAAGTCGTCGATAAACGAAGCGTTATCTGTTACTTTTTCTGCTTCGACGCCCAAATGCTCGACGACGATCTTCTTAACGCGATCAGCGATGTCGCTCATATTCTTTCCTCATTTATCAGTGGGGAATCCCCAAGCCTTAGGTTCAATGCCCGAATGGGCAGGTTAGAATGCTTTCCAGCATATTCAAAAGCCACAGCCTTTGTTCCTACGTCGGGCCTATAGCAAGCTCCACGTCAGTTGGCAAACTCTTTATTCTTCGTGCCTGTCCGGACGGACAACTTTGGCCTAAATCATCGCCATCCCACCATTCACATGCAAGGTCGCACCCGTCACATACCCTGCTTCTTCACTCGCAAGATATAGCACAGCTGACGCAATATCGCCAACTCCACCCATACGGCCCATAGGTACTTGGGTTAGAATTTTTGTCTTTTGATCATCGGTCAATTTGTCGGTCATTGCGGTTCCTATAAAACCAGGTGCGATCGCGTTCACAGTGATCCCACGGCTTGCAACTTCATATGCCAGTGATTTTGACATACCCACCATCCC
>DPZQ01000118.1 GCA_003536295.1 Rhodobacter sp.
AATTGGCCATTTCAGTTGGACAAAAAGGTGGGCACTTGATGATTGATTTTATCGATAATGGAAATGGTATATCTGTGGAAAAACAAGAGCTAATATTTGAAAAATTTGCCCGTTTAACTGACGAATCGAAAGCGGGGGGGGCGGGGCTTGGTTTGGCCATATGCCGGGAAGTGTTGTCGAATTTGGCTGGGCGAATTGAATATCTGCCTGGTAAAGGCGGCACGGCCTTTCGCGTGACGGTGCCTTTGTATTTTCCAGCCCCAAAAGATTGAAAATTGCCTTTGACATTTGATTTTATTAACTGCTTTGCAGCGTTTTATCTTCATTAATTTTGATAAAATTTTGCTTTAAAGCGATGAAAGCATTGTTCTAAAGGCAAAGCTGGGGCGCAGTTTGGTTATGCGCTATCGCAAGGAGATGCGCCATCTTACATTGAAAAAATGCTAGACTTCGCCTCGAGCCAAACTGCCGGCTTGCGCATACAAATTGATTTTTGACAGGCCCAAACTTAATGAAGTCAGAATTTTGAATATGATTTTAACAGCAAAATGGCCGAGCCGTTCCTTTATGCACTGAAAAGAAGAGGAATAGTTATCTAAGTTATATAAACTATCGAATTTAAATAATATTTTTTAACGTTCGGGTACTATGAAATGTTGTGATCGGTTATTTGCATAAAAAAACATGCCTTTGAACTAAAGCTCTTAGCTTTAATCCTATGATGCGTTATTGGCGTCTGAGTATGAGATTGAACTTTTGGGAGTTGAAAATGTTAAGAACGACACAATTTAATTCGCGCGATTTCAGAAAAAGTTGCATTCTAGAAATACTCACTTAGCGTGACGTTGCCTTGGCTCGATTTAGAGATTGCCTGCGGCTAATGCATCAATTTGCGCGCGAAGCCCTTCGAGCTGATAACCGTATTTTGCAGGCAGGGCGATCAATTCGTTGGTTTGGATGCTGCCTGCTTGGCTTAGTGCCCACACTATGCTTGAGCGGTTTCCTGACGCGCAATAGGCAAACACAGGGCCTTTAGCCGCGGCAATCGCGGCCCCTTGATCAGTAACATTTTGCATCGTGATCGAGCCGCCCACAATAGGGTTGGCTATGAACGTCAGGTCCAAACCTTCGGCCGCGACACGCATATGGATTGTTTGTAAATGTGCAGAAATTTCGCTGTCAGGGCGATTGTCGATGACTGTGTAATAACCCGCCGCTTTGATGGCCGGCAAGTCGGACAGCTCAATTTGTGGGCTTACGGTATAGGTCGGGGTTAAGGGGCGAAAATCCATGCTTTATCCTTTTTGGCACTTTATATGATCTAAGCCCTTATAGAGCGCATAGGCTCACAATAAAAGAGATCAGTTTTATCAAAATCTATGATAAAAAAATGCCAAAAGCGACCATCATTAGACCCACGGCTGAGATGGCCAGAGCTCCCAGATTTAGGGCCACAATTTTTTGCAACTTTTGACGCATATCAGCTTCTGATAAGCCCATTTTGCGCGCTTTTAGTGCTAGTAAAATGCACCAAATAAGGCCACATACTCCAATTAGCGACAGGCCTACGCCGATCATTAGCAAAAGGGTCATAATAGCCTCATCCATTGGAATATTCTATTTTGCGGTATCAAAGTCCCATCCTTTACGCAAGACGGGGAACAAAAGTACTCACTATTTTGTCCAAGGGTGCGCAAAAACATCATGTGGCTTGATCCTTGGCGCGGGCAAGGGTAGGGAGATGAAAACAATAGTCATGAGGCCGACATGAACGATTTAACTAACAGCTATAACGTCACCGCCGAAGAGTTGCGCCAGTTCATCGAACGGTTTGAACAGCTAGATTCTGAAAAGAAAGATTTGGCCGAACAGCAAAAAGAGCTGATGGCCGAAGCCAAAGGGCGCGGCTATGATGCCAAAATTTTGCGTAAAGTCATTGCTCTTCGCAAGCGCTCGGCGAACGATATAGCTGAAGAAGAAGCGGTGCTTGAACTTTATAAAACCGCACTGGGCATGGCTTAGTTTTTTAGCAAGGCTCATACTCCATCATATAGACAGGGCTTTGGCTTTCCTATACGCTTGGTCTATGCATAATAAAAGCACTCACTATATGGCACCGAAGCGCCTAGCCTATGGTTCGCTTTCTAAGTTTAGGGGGCTGGCGCTTGTGTCTTTGGCGGCACTCATTTTGGCGCCGTTGGTGTCGATTGTCTTTATTTCTTTTTCGGGGCATGGCAACATTTGGTCCGAGCTTTGGGCGGCAGCATTGCCGCGCTACCTGTCCAACACTGGGTTCTTGATGCTGGGCGTGGCTTTATTGTCGGTGTTTTTGGGCAGCGCCACTGCTTGGCTAGTGACTATGTACCGTTTCCCCGGACAACGTTTTTTTGATTTTGCCCTGCTGTTTCCTTTAGCCATACCGGCCTATGTCAGCGCCTATGCTTTGGTTGATCTTTTTGATTATGCAGGCCTCATACAAACGATTTTGCGTCAAATGATGGGGTGGCAGTCTTCCCAAGATTATTGGTTTTTTCAAACGCGCTCGCGAATGGGGGCGGTGTTTGTGATGGGAATGGCTTTTTATCCTTATGTCTTTTTGCTGGCGCGCGCCGCCTTCCGCGAGCAGTCTGCCAGCTCTTATGAGGTGGCGCGCGCCTTAGGGTTGGGCCACTGGCGGCAATTTTGGCGCGTGGGCCTACCCTTGGCGCGCCCTGCAATTGTCACAGGTCTGGCCTTGGTAATGATGGAGACTGTGGCCGACTTCGGGACAGTCGCACATTTTGGCGTACAAACCTTGACCACGGGTATTTTTAATCAATGGCTGACTTTGGGCGACGCTGCAGGGGCGGCACAAATTGCGCTAATGATGCTGATAGTGATTGCAGTTTTGACCTATTACGAAAACCGCAGCCGGCGTCATGCCCGCTATCACCGCAACAGCCGTACCCTAAAGCTGGTCGAGGCGGTTGGGCTGAGTGGCCCCTGGGCGCTGGCGGCCTTTGGCTTTTGTATGGTGCCATTTAGCTTTGGGTTTATTTTACCCGTTACGGTGATGATATTCCACAGTCTTGGAGCGCCCCAAAGTTGGTTATCTTTGGGGTTGTTTGATGCTATTTTGAACAGTTTCTTAGTAGCTAGCAGTGCGGCGGTACTTACGGTTTTTGGGGCCTTATTTTTGGTTTATGGCTTGCGCTTTTCGGCGGCCGTTTTGGCGCGAACTATGGTGCCGCTGATGGGGCTTGGCTATGCCACGCCTGGGGCTGTTTTGGCGCTGGGGCTTTTGATTCCGCTGGCGGCATTTGACAATTGGGTGGCTGATTTAATTGTTGGCACCACGGGGTATGAGCCTGGGCTTTTGCTGACGGGTAGTGCTGGAGCTATCATATTAGCCTTTGTTGTGCGGTTTTTTGGTGTCGCCCAAGGAGCAATTGATGGGGCCTTTGGGCGAATTTCACCCAGCCTGGGAATGGCAGCGCGCTCGCTTGGTCAAGACAGTGCCGGGGCGCTACGCTTTATTTACATGCCCTTGATGCGCGGATCTGTCGCGACAGCGGGAGTTTTGGTATTTGTTGATTGCGTAAAGGAGTTGCCCGCCACGCTTTTGCTTCGCCCTTTTAATTTCAACACTCTTGCCACCCGTGTTTATGAGCAGGCCAGCCTTGAGCACCTGGACACAGCCGCCCCAGCGGCCTTGATAGTGATGGCTTTCGGCCTCAGCGCGGTTGGGCTACTTTTTCGTGCCAATCAATCCTTATAAAATATTTTACGAACCGATAATCAAGGGCTTGCAACCGGCAGCAAGGAAGGCTAGTAAAATCCTACTGCCCTTATAGCTCAGTTGGTAGAGCATCTGATTTGTAATCAGAGGGTCCGCGGTTCGAGTCCGTGTGGGGGCACCATTTTCCAACATTCCAACCAATAGTTGTTGATATTAAAGCGTTATTGTGTCTACTTGGTACTAAGCTATGGTACTAGATTGGTACAAGATGTCCAAAGTAAAACAAAAGAATGGTATTAAGAAGTCATCAACTGGCTTCTACTCTTTCCGCAAACAAGTTCCTGAAAAACTCAGAGGACTTTGGGGTAAACGTGAAGTAAAAGTAAAGCTAGAAACAAGGGACGAAGCCACGGCTCTGTCTCGTGCCGCTGTTTTGCTTAACGAATTTCATGCAATTGAAGCCCGTCTTATCAAGGCATTGGAAGCACCCGATAACTTGACCTCATCCGAGATAATTCAGATTGCTGATAGCAGTGTAAGACGGTGGGGCATCCACCCTGATCAAGCTCCTGTCTTACGGGCTGGTGCCTCTAAAGAAGAGTATCAAGCGTTTAGATTAGCAGAAACTGTATATCTTGAACGCAGGTCTTTGTTTGTTGATGATTACGGTGATCAACTGATTGACGAACAACAAAGAGCTAAAGACTACCAAAGTGGTGTTTGGGGTAAGCCTGATTACCAAACCCCGTATAAACGGCCTAATCCTAAGCACGTTGGTGATGCGTCTTATATGGTTGCAACGGGAGATTTGGTTACGACCAAAGAGCCTACGTTAGCGAGGGCAGTTGAATACTACATCAATGATTATGAAGAACGTAATGTGGATGCCAATCTTAGGACACTGCAAAACCTAGTTGCTAACACAAAACGTATCATGTCCCAGTTTGCTACACTTATTGGGGGTGGTCGTAAGTCGGTTGGGATGGCTAGGCTAATAACCAGCATCACAGTGGAAGAAGCTATACAGTTTAGGTCTTGGTTAAGACTTCAACATCCAACCTCATCTACATCCGATAGTTATCTACGTTATCCAAGTGCTGTCTTCACAAAGGCGATTGAGTCAGGGCAGGGGCTTCACATAAATGGCCACTTGATGCGTAACCCTTTTTACAAGTTACGGAACAAGAAGAGAGAGCAAAAGTTAGCCAAAAAGAGATGGCCATTTACCCCAGCAGAG
>DPZQ01000080.1 GCA_003536295.1 Rhodobacter sp.
CTAACGTGTTGTTGGGACTTTATTCTGACGATACGTCTGCGGCCTCAGGCGGTGTCTGGGGCCGCGTGAAGGCCATTCAAGCCTTTGAAAAAGCGCTGGCTACCAAAAATGTTGTACAAATTACAAACACCCTGCATTTGGCGTGGGTTCAGATGCAAAATGCGGGGCTAGAAGTGCCCTTTGCCAATATCTATGCGCGCCGTCTTGCAGTTTTGGCCCTGCCAGAGCCGCAGGCTGATTTGGCATTTCACATTTTGCTTTTGTCCGAAGGTGCACAACAAATCGCGCAACTGCGTCAACCGCAAAGTGCCTTTGATGCGCTGTTGATTGGCTTGGCAACGGGCACAATCACCCAAGAGGGTGGTGATTTGCGACAAGAGGCAGAGCGCAAAAGCCTAACTCCCCAGCAAGAAGCTGTCGCCAAAGCCTTTACCAAGCCCCTTTTGCCTCTTGATTTGCAGCAATTTCTGGATCAAAATAGATATGGCGAAGCAATTCTTAGCGCGCTTGCGCTGATAAACCGTGGTGCCTCAGGCGACAACGCGGCGTTATGCACGGGACTGAGCCTGCTTGATAGGGTGGGTCAAGGCGATATTTCGCGCCAAATTGCCTTGCAGGTTCTGCTCTTAAAACGCCCAACCCTATGATTGCGGTCCCAAAAAAAGATCATCAATGGATCACCCAGTTTCTGGAGACCAGTGCCGCCGAACTTGATAGTGCGCGCAACACCCAACTGGCATATGGTCGTGATTTACTTGATTTTTCAAAGTTTTTAAAACAGCGCGCCCAAAGCTTCATTGATGTCAGCCGAGATGAGATCAACGATTATCTTATTCACTGCGACACAATTGGCCTGTCCAGATCCACACGCGCACGGAGGCTGTCATCCATCCGCCAATTGCTGCGCTTTGCCTTTGAAGAAGGTTGGCGCAATGATAATCCGGCCATCACGCTAAAAGGACCGAAACAAGCGAAATCACTTCCACAGGTCTTGACCCAAAGCCAAGTAAACGCGCTTTTGGTGGCGGCGCGCAGCTATGGACGCACCAGCTTTGAACAGTTGCGAAACGGCTTGATGCTTGAGCTACTTTACGCCACAGGGATGCGTGTCTCAGAGATGGTGTCGCTCCCCCTTGCCTCCGCACGCGGAGCACCAAAGATGCTCTTAGTGCGCGGCAAAGGTGAGAAAGAGCGCTTAACACCCCTATCTGCGCCCGCAGCAGATCTATTAACAAAGTGGATTAAAAAGCTCGATCAAAAAAATGATCGACAGTTAAAAAATGGAATTAAAATTTCCAGTTTTTTATTTCCTAGTCCAAAAAAAGGTCAACATATTAGCCGTGAATATTACTACTTAATGCTGAAAAATATTGCCGTCACCTCAGGTATTGATCCTTCGCTGGTGACCCCCCATCGGCTGCGCCATGCCTTCGCCACCCATCTTTTGGCCGGCGGCGCTGACTTGCGGGTCATTCAAACGCTTCTTGGTCATGCCGATATTGCTACCACCGAGATTTATACCCATGTGCTAGATGCACATCTTAAAACTTTGGTCTTAACCCACCATCCTTTGGCCAAACCAAAAAAACGCTAAGGTGAGCCCGCCCTATACATTGATTATACCCCTACGCCACACCACATAAAGGGTTCATATTAAGGAAAGACTATGAGCACGCATTTTTTTGACACTAATTTCTGGCTGACCTCTGGGTCAATTGCTGTGCTGTTGACCGTTTCGGGTTTTTTTTCAGGGTCAGAGACGGCGCTAACAGCAGCCTCACGCGGAAAGTTGCGCAGCCAGTCTGATCGGGGTTCTAAGGGCGCGCAGGCCGCTTTGCGGGTGACCGAAGACAGCGAAAAAATGATAGGTGCTCTGCTTTTGGGTAATAATGTAGTGAATATTTTGGCTGCCTCACTTGCAACTGCTTTGCTGACACGGCTTTTTGGCGATTCAGGTGTGGCCTTTGCAACTTTGGGTATGACTGTTCTCGTCTTGGTTTTTGGAGAGGTGCTGCCAAAGACTGTTGCTATAACTTTTCCCGAAACATTCGCAGCGCGGGTAGCTCCTGTTATTCAAATTATGATTTGGATTTTTTCTCCTATTATCAATGTTGTGCGACTTTTTGTTCGAGGCCTTTTATATTTGTTTGGTGTCCGCACTGACCCCAACAGCCACATCTTAGCCCTTCGAGAAGAAATAGCTGGAGTAATTGCATTAGGCCACTCCGAAGGGGCTGTGGAAAAGGAAGACCGCGACCGTCTTCTGGGCGCACTGGACCTGACGTCGCGTACCGTAGAAGAGATCATGCGCCACCGCAGCCAAATAGAAATGATCGATGCCGATACGGCCCCTGATGATATTATCAGCCAAGCGCTAGCATCGCCGCACACAAGATTACCAGTCTATCGGGGCGATGATGAGAATATTTTAGGTGTTGTGCATGCCAAGGATCTGCTGCGCGAGATGAACAATGTCTTGCGCGCAGGCGACAGAACTGTGCTCAACCTAGCTTCGGTTGACGTCCTCAAGGTAGCGATGAAGCCCTATTTTGTGCCTGAAACAACTACGCTTGATGAACAGATGCGGCAATTTTTGAAACGACGCACCCATTTTGCGTTGGT
>DPZQ01000149.1 GCA_003536295.1 Rhodobacter sp.
TAATTGCGACCAAGCGGTCTGCAAATTCTGGCGTTTCTTCGCGCGGGGCCCGGTCATTATTGCGGCCTTCCCGGCGGTTTTCACGTTCTGCCATTTTTTAACTCCTCAGAACTTCAAGCCACCTTCACGAGCAGCCTCGGCCAAAGCCTTGATCTTACCGTGAAAGAGGAAACCGCCGCGATCGAAGAAGCACTCTTCAATCCCGGCCTTTTTTGCCCGCTCAGCAATAGCGGCCCCGATTTTCGTCGCCGCTTCGACGTTGTTCTTGCCAACCAAACCGAACTCTTTTTCCAAGGTCGATGCAGCTGCCAAAGTCACGCCTTTGACGTCGTCGATCAGCTGAACGCTGATATTTTTGTTCGAGCGATGAACAGAAAGACGCGCGCGTCCATTTGCCATTNNTTTGTTCCGAACGCGCAGGCGGCGCTTGAGGAACAGATCTCTTTTCGTGTTCGCCATGTTTACGCCCCTTACTTCTTCTTGCCTTCTTTGCGGAAGACAAACTCGCCTTTATAACGGATGCCTTTGCCTTTATAGGGCTCAGGTTTTCTCCATTCGCGAATGTTTGCAGCAACTTGGCCAACAAGCTGTTGGTCAATGCCTTCCACAGTGATTTCTGTTTGCTTTGGAGTTACAACGGTTACGCCCGCTGGCACTTCAAAATCGACATCGTGGCTATAGCCGAGCGATAGCTTCAAAATATTGCCGTTCATCGCAGCGCGGTAACCCACGCCTTGAATTTCAAGTTCTTTTTTGAAGCCCACCGTCACGCCTGTGACCAGGTTTTGTACTTGACTACGGACCATGCCCCATTGTTGACGCGCGCGTTTCGACGAACCACGAGGGGCAACTGTCAAAGCGCTTTCAACCAAAGCTAGTGTCACGTCGTCTGTAGCGTGGAAGCTACGAGTGCCTTTTGGCCCTTTTACTTCAACGGTCTGGCCTGAGATAATCGCCGTAACGCCCGAAGGCAATGGTACGGGTTTCTTGCCGATACGAGACATCTTACCCTCCCTAGAATACGGTGCAGAGCACTTCGCCACCAACATTGGCGGATCGTGCGGCTGCATCAGACATGACACCCTTTGGTGTCGAAACGATTGCGACGCCAAGGCCGTTACGGACCGAAGGAATATCCTTCGAACCCATATAAACACGGCGGCCTGGCTTGGACACGCGCTTTACGTCACGGATGACAGGCGCACCTTCAAAATACTTAAGGCTAATAGTGATTTCGCCTTGACCGTTTGGGGTCGCAGCCTGTTCGAAACCACGGATGTAGCCTTCTTCAGTCAATACGGCTAAAACATTCGAGCGCATCTTAGACGCAGGTGTTTTAACTGTGGACTTGCCACGCATCAGCGCATTGCGGATACGTGTGAGCATATCGCCCAGAGGATCGTTCATTGACATTCTCGGCCCTCCTTACCAGCTGGATTTCACCATGCCGGGGATTTGACCAAAAGAGGCCAGCTCGCGCAGCATGATACGTGACAATTTAAGCTTGCGATAATACGCATGCGGACGACCGGTCAATTGGCAACGGTTGTGCAAACGCGATTCAGCAGAGTTGCGCGGCAAAGCCGACAATTTCAACTGCGCCGCAAAGCGGTCTTCCATTGGCAATTCTTTATTCGAGACAATCGCTTTAAAGGCAGCACGTTTCGAGGCATAAGCCTTAACAAGGTGCTGACGCTTTACTTCGCGCTCGATCATGGATTTTTTAGCCATATCTCTGTTCTCCCGCGATCAGCTTGTGAAGGGCATGTTGAAAGCTTTCAACAGTGCCTTGGCTTCCGCGTCTGTTTTCGCGGTTGTGCAGATGATGATATCCATCCCCAAAACGTCATCAACTTTATCAAAGTCGATTTCCGGGAATACAATCTGTTCTTTCAGGCCCATGGCGTAATTTCCACGACCGTCAAAGGATGAGCTCTTTACACCACGGAAGTCGCGCACGCGCGGCAACGCAATCGTGATCAGACGCTCAAGAAATTCATACATCCGATCTCCACGCAAGGTAACTTTGCACCCAAGTGGCATCTCTTCCCGAACCCGAAAGCCCGCGATGGATTTTTTCGCGTGAGTTACAACAGACTTTTGACCTGCTATTAGCGTCAATTGCTCAGCTGCGACTTTCACTTTTTTAGTGTCTTTCACAGCTTCACCAACGCCCATGTTGATAACAATCTTATCAAGACGAGGGATCTGCATGTCATTTGTATAGCTGAATTCTGTTTTCATAGTACTACGAATGATGTCTTTGAAAACTGATTTCAAACGTGGGGTATAGGTGGATTGGTCTAACATTAAATCGCCTCCCCAGTTGTTTTTGCAAAACGGATTTTTGCGTCACCATCCATGCGGAAACCAACGCGGGTGGCTTTGCCGTTTTTGTCCAAAAGTGCAAGGTTCGACAAGTCGACGGGCATTGCTTTGGAAATGCGGCCACCTTGGCTATTCTGCGATTGTTTGGTGTGGCGGATAGCCAAGTTAAGACCGTCGACAACAGCCTTATTGTCAGCAGGTGATACAGATGTGATCTCACCCTCTTTACCCTTGTCCTTACCGGTCAAAACGACGACTTTATCGCCTTTTTTCAATTTGGCAGCCATTACAGCACCTCCGGAGCGAGCGAGATGATCTTCATAAAGTTTTTTGCGCGCAATTCCCGAACCACTGGCCCAAAAATGCGTGTACCAACAGGCTCGCCTTGATTGTTCAAGATCACAGCGGCATTTCGGTCAAAACGAATGGAAGTACCGTCTTCGCGGTGAACCTGTTTCGCAGTCCGCACGACAACGGCTTTACGCACGTCGCCTTTTTTCACGCGGCCGCGTGGGATGGCTTCTTTCACCGATACAACAATGATGTCTCCAACACTGGCGTAACGACGGTGAGAACCACCCAGAACCTTGATGCACTGAACTCGGCGAGCGCCTGAGTTGTCAGCAACATCTAGATTGGTCTGCATCTGGATCATTTGATGTCTCCCGACCTTTGGGAACTTTCTTTAAGTCCCAGGGTTTCGATGAAGTTAAATTGTGATTAAGCCGAAGCTTCAGTAACCACAGTCCAACGCTTGGTTTTGGAAATAGGCGCACACTCTTGAATGCGCACAGAATCGCCGGTTTTAAACTGGTTTAACGCGTCATGAGCGCGATATTTCTTCGAGCTACGCACAGTTTTATGGAAAAGAGGATGCTTAAAGCGACGCTCTACCAAAACTGTGATGGTTTGTTCACTTTTGTCCGAGGTGACGACACCTTGCAAAATACGTTTGGGCATATCGTCGCTCCTCAGTTCGCCGCCGCAACGGCGGCTTTCTGGTTAAGCACTGTTTTGATACGAGCAACGTCACGACGGACGGCGCGCATACGGGCAGTGTTTTCTAATTGTCCGGTAGCCTGCTGGAAGCGCAAGTTAAAGGCTTCCTTTTTTAGCGCAACAAGGCTGTCACGCAATTGGTCAGGCGTTTTGGCCTGAAGTTCTGTGGCGTTCATGCGCCTCTTCCTCTCTTTGCACCAGAAGGCCCCAACGGGTAACCCTTGCTCTGGTGGGTTTCAAAAACCCAACCCCCCGTGAGAAATCACGAGGGGTCGAGAAAATTCTTTTACCAATCTTCGCGAACAATGACCCGCGTCGTTACGGGTAACTTCATTGCGCCAAGACGTAGAGCTTCCCTTGCCACAGATTCGACCACGCCGTCAATCTCGAACATGACACGACCTGGTTTTACTTTGGCAGCCCAATAGTCCACAGACCCTTTACCCTTACCCATCCGAACTTCGGTAGGTTTAGACGTTACAGGAACATCTGGGAAAATACGTATCCAAACGCGACCTTGACGTTTCATGTGACGCGTGATCGCGCGGCGTGCCGCCTCGATTTGACGCGCTGTCACACGTTCTGGCTCGGTCGCTTTTAGACCAAAGGTACCAAAATTCAAGTTAAAGCCACCCTTGGCTTCACCGTGAATACGGCCTTTGTGCTGTTTGCGGAATTTCGTCCGTTTTGGTTGCAGCATCTTTACAACTCCTTACGTGCGTTCGCGGCGAGGTTGACGCGGAGCCGCGCCCTCCTGAGCCTCGGCGTGACGACGATCATGGGCTTGCGGATCATGCTCAAGTATTTCACCCTTAAAGATCCAAACTTTCACACCAATTATGCCATACGCTGTAGTGGCTTCAGAATGCGCATAGTCGATATCGGCACGCAAAGTATGCAAAGGCACACGACCTTCACGGTACCATTCTGTACGCGCGATCTCGGCACCACCCAAACGGCCCGCTACGTTGACACGAATGCCAAGCGCGCCTATGCGCATTGCGCTTTGAACGCCACGTTTCATCGCGCGGCGAAACGAAACACGACGTTCCATTTGCTGCGCGATAGATTCTGCGACCAATTGAGCGTCAAGTTCCGGCTTGCGCACTTCAACAATGTTTAAGTGCAGTTCCGACGCCGTGAACGCTGCCAATTTCTTACGTAATGTTTCGATGTCGGCGCCCTTCTTACCGATAATCACGCCTGGACGTGCGGTATGGATTGTGACGCGGCATTTTTTGTGTGGGCGCTCGATAATAACTTTCGAAATCCCTGCCTGTTTACAATCTTTGTGAATAAATTCACGCATTCTAAGATCTTCGAGCAACAGGTTGCCGTAATCTTTACTTTCAGCGAACCAGCGGCTGTCCCAGGTACGGTTGACCTGAAGGCGCATGCCGATCGGATTGACCTTCTGACCCATTATGCGGTCTCCCCAACTTGGCGGACCGTGATGGTCAGCTCGCTGAATGGTTTCATGATTTTGCCAAAACGGCCCCGCGCACGTGGGCGACCGCGTTTCATCACCAGGTTTTTGCCACAATATGCTTCTGTTACTACCAACGCATCAACATCCAAACCATGGTTGTTTTCAGCATTTGCAATCGCGGACTGCAAGCATTTCAATACGTCCTGGCTGATACGACGCTTCGAGAACGTCAAATCGGCGATAGCCTTGTCGACCTTTTTACCGCGGATAAGAGCAGCAACTAGGTTCAACTTTTGTGGCGAAGTGCGAAGCATTTTGGCTTTTGCCATTGCTTCATTTTCAGCCACGCGGCGCGGATTCTTTTCCTTACCCATGGTTTACTTCCTCTTCGCTTTTTTATCAGCCGCGTGACCGTAATAGGTCCGAGTTGGCGAATACTCACCAAACTTTTGGCCAATCATTTCTTCTGATACCATTACGGGGATGTGTTTTTTGCCGTTATAAACGCCAAAAGTCAAACCCACGAACTGTGGCAAGATGGTTGAGCGCCGTGACCAAATTTTGATCACTTCACTTTTACCCGATTCACGCGACTTTTCTGCCTTTTTAAGGACATAGCCGTCAACGAACGGGCCTTTCCAAACTGAACGTGCCATGATTAAGAATGACCCTTATGGCTTGCGACGCCGCA
>DPZQ01000084.1 GCA_003536295.1 Rhodobacter sp.
GGCAAACTGGCAGGCAAAATTGATGGCGGTGCCAATAAACTACCCGGCGGGCATATTTTGAACGCAACTGCGGCGATTTTGTCGGTGGTTTTGGGCGTAATCTACTTCAACGGCGGCGGTGTTGAGCCTTTGCTTTTGATGACGCTTTTGGCGTTTTTCATCGGCTACCATTTGATCATGGGGATCGGTGGGGCCGATATGCCTGTCGTGGTGTCGATGCTTAACAGCTACTCAGGCTGGGCGGCGGCGGCTATTGGTTTTACACTGGGCAACGATTTGTTGATCGTGACGGGGGCCTTGGTAGGCTCATCCGGTGCGATTTTGTCTTATATTATGTGTAAGGCGATGAACCGCAGCTTTATATCGGTTATTTTGGGTGGCTTTGGTGGCACCACGGGCCCTGCAATGGCGATCGAGGGCGAGCAGATAGCAATTGATGCTGAAGGGGTTGCTGCAGCGCTGAATGATGCAGACTCCGTGGTAATTATTCCTGGATATGGCATGGCGGTGGCGCAAGCGCAGCAATCTGTGTCAGAATTGACCAAACGCCTGCGTGCCAAAGGCAAGACTGTGCGCTTTGCCATCCACCCTGTTGCGGGGCGTTTGCCGGGCCATATGAATGTGCTTCTGGCCGAAGCTAAGGTGCCATATGATATCGTTTTGGAAATGGATGAGATTAATGAAGATTTTCCAAGCACCGATGTGGTGATTGTGATCGGGTCAAACGATATTGTGAACCCCGCTGCACAAGAAGATCCTAATAGCCCCATCGCAGGCATGCCTGTATTGGAATGTTGGAAAGCCAAACAAGTCTTTGTGTCAAAGCGTGGCCAAGGCACTGGCTATTCTGGCATTGAGAACCCACTATTTTACAAAGAAAACACTAGAATGTTCTATGGTGATGCAAAAAAATCTTTGGATGCTTTGCTGCCTATGATCGACTAAAAGCTTTTGAGATGGGATCAAGGGCTCTGCGCTAGCGGGGCCCTTGATGCATTCTGGGCAAAGTTTTTTTAGGTATACCTTTGTATTCTGCATTCTGCGCTGGCCGCACGCCCTCGGGTGTCTTAGCATAGGGAAAATTAGGAAAATCCATGTCAAAACAGGTCGATCACCCCCAACGTTATGCCACTGTCAATGAACTACACGCTCGGCCTTTTCCGTCGCTGACGGTGCCTTGTGAAGCTGTGTATCTGGCCTTTAAAGAGCCTGAGCAGGCCGCCAATCGCGATCGGGGGCGTGATATTGCGCATTTGTCTGACCTATTGGGCCGTTTGGGCTCGGAGGCGCCCGCAGGGATAGTTAACCACTATTCGGGCAACGCTCAAGGGGTTGATTTGAAGTGGGAAAGCCACACCGAGTTTGTCACCTATAGCGCTTTTTCAGATGGGCTAAGCATGCCCGCTTTTAATGGGAAATCCGCACAGGTCTTTTCGCCGGATTGGATTGCAGGCGCCCCTGGAAAGCGGCTGGCGGCCCTTACGATCCGTGTTGAAGAGCTACCCGAAGATCTGGAAATCGTGGTTCCGTTACTGCGGGACTGGTTCGTACAAGAAAGTCTGGCTTGCGCGCAAATCATTGAAGGTGCAGCTATTGTCGCTGGGGATTTTCAAATTGATGCCAGTGGCCAGATGCGCTTTGCGGTTTTTGTGCGCAAAGGCACAGGTAAGCGGAGGGTGGGGCGCATTGTGCAACGCCTCTGTGAGATTGAGGTGTATCGCGCCATGTCGATGCTGGGCTTGTTACGCGCGCGTGGTTTAGGCCAGACGCTAAATGCCCTTGATAACCAACTTTCTGATCTTGTATCAGGTTTGAACGGTGCACATGCTTCCTCCGAGGTGGCGCTCAATTCGCTTTTGGCGATTGCAGCGGAATTGGAAAGTCTGAGCTTGCAATATTCCTACCGCTTTGCGGCCACTGCGGCCTATGAGGCAATTGTTAATCAAAGGATCGAGATCCTGCGCGAAACACGCATCTACGGACGCCAAACATTTGGTGAATTCATGATGCGCCGCTATGACCCTGCGATGCGCACCGTAAAAGCGACAGATGAGCGTCTGAAATCCTTGGCTAACCGGGCACAACGTGCGGCCGAGCTGTTGCGCACGCGTGTTGATGTTGACCGCTCGGCGCAAAATCAAAAGCTGCTGGAAAGCATGAATGACCGTGCCGATTTACAACTGCGCTTGCAACGGACCGTCGAGGGGCTGTCTGTCGTAGCCATCAGCTATTACGGCGTCAACTTGGCCAGCTATGCTGCTTATCCGTTGACCGAGGTGCTCGGCATATCAAAATCTATTGCTACCTCGGTGCTAACGCCTCTGGTGGTTGGGCTGGTTTGGCTCATGGTGCGGCGTATTCAGCGTAAAATGCACTGATCAGCGGCCACGTTGTTTTGGATCCATAGCGTCGCGTAAACCGTCGCCTATATAATTGACTGACAAAACGGTTAATGAGATGGCAAGCCCAGGCCAAAGCACTCGAGACGGGTAAAGCTGCAAATAATCCATAGCATCAAACAAAAGCCGGCCCCATGTGGGGAAGTCAGGCGGAAAGCCCAAGCCCAAAAAAGACAGGGCGCTTTCGGTGATAATCGCTGTGGCAATGCCCAAAGTGGCCGTTACCATTATAGGCGACATGACATTTGGTAAAATATGCCGCAGGATAATTCTGACTGAAGGTGTGCCAATTGAGCGCGCGGCTAACACAAATTCGCGTTCCTTAAGCGCCAGGACCTCGCCGCGCACAATACGGGCGCATTGCATCCATGAAGTAACGCCAATAGCCGTCACGATCAGAAAAAAAATGCCCAATTCTGGTCCCAGTAATTTCGACAGGGTTTCGCGCAAAAGCATCACCATAACCAACAAAAGTGGCAAAAGGGGTAGCGCAAGGAAAAGATCTGTCAATCGCATTAATGGCCCGTCTAGCCTGCGAAAATAGCCAGACAGAATTCCAATCGAAGTTCCTAAAAGTACTGATATAAACATGGCGGCCATGCCCACCGCCAATGACACTTTTCCACCGAACATGATGCGTGCCAACATATCGCGCCCTAGCTGGTCCGTGCCAAAAGGGTGGCCAATACTTGGCCCTTGGTTGCGGCTCTTAAGCATTTTTATTGCCTGAGGTTCAATGAAGGCCGGATCTAGACGCCATAAAAACGGCCCAATTAGCACCACTGTCAAAATTAAAATAAAGATCACAGCTCCTACTATCGCACCGCGGTGCGATTTAAACTGTTCCCATACATCCAGCCAAAGGCTGCGTGGTTTTGGTCGTGGGGCTAAGATGGAAAGGTCATTCATAGCGGATCCTTGGGTCAAGCACGCCGTAAAGCAAATCAGCCACAAGGTTGAAAAGCACTATTAAGATTGCAAAAATAAAGGTCAAAGTCATGACCATCGGTGCATCATTTGATTGGATCGAGGTGATCAATTGTTGTCCTAGCCCATTCACTTTGAACACTTGCTCGGTGATGATAGCCCCGCCAAAGATTTGCGGAATGCCTAATGCAATTACCGTCACTACGGGAATAAGGGAATTGCGCAGCACATGTTTAAGAACTACCGTGCGCTCACTCATACCTTTTGCCCGCGCGGTCCGCACATAGTCTTGGCCCAAATTGTCGAGCATAGATGACCGCATATAGCGACTGATTTGCGCCGCATTATATAGGGCCAGAACCGAAACGGGCATGATCATTTGGCGGATCTGCTGCCAAAGGCTGGACCAATCTGTTACCTTAAGCGTGGTATCATAGATCGAAGGCAGCCAGCCTAAAGTCACAGAAAAAATTATAATCATCACCACACCAGTGAAAAAAGTAGGCACTGAAAAGCCAACCATGGCGATAAACGTGCCCAACTGGTCAAACCAGCTATAATGACGATAGGCCGAGTAAATTCCAATTGGAACCGCTATCATCACCCCTAACAAATAAGAGCTCCCTACCACGATCATGGTGTTTGGCAAGCGCTGTACTATAATATCCATCACGGGTTGGCGCGCCTGGAATGACATGACCCTTTGCATACCTTTGGAAAAATCGGTGGTGAATAGATGGTCAATCAGGACTAAAGGTTCTACCCAAACCATTTGTAAGAGCCACATTTGATAGCGAATATACCATGGGCGGTCCAGCCCAAGGGCGATGCGCATTTGCTCTTTCACTTCGGGGGGGATGGTCAGGGGCACATGGCCCAAAGGATCACCCGGTGCAAATTCTAAAAGAGCGTAAATCACGAAAGAAATGATCAAAAGCGTTGGGATGGCCAGCAATAGCCGTCTGATAGTAAAAGTTAGCATGCACACCTCGGAACATATCTCTAAAAAGCGCGGCCCTTGTTCGGGCCGCGCCAAAGGTCAAAGCCTATTTTAGACGGTACCAGTCTTGGGCATTCCAAAGCTCGGTATCCCAAACGTTCAAGGCAACGCCACCCAGCTTGTTTGAATGTGCCGACAAACGACCACGGTCAACCAGAGGCACAATTGTGAAGCTGTCTTTGGTCAACATATTGTTCATTTTGCGCGCCAAAGTGCCACGATCTTTGATATCACGCGCCTGTGTCAACTCGGCCACCATTGCGTCATAGTTGGGATCGCAGAAACGGTTGATATTTTCACCTTGCCACTGAGTTTCAGGCCTTGGAGCCTTGTCGCATGTATAGGCGGCTAGATAGGATTCTGGATCGGTGCCATCAAAGTTGTTGGCGTACATTTCAACATCAGCATAGAATTTTTGGAACGTATCGGGCGAGTTTGCGTCGCCACCAAAATAAACGCCACCGTCAATGGCTTTAAGCTCAACCTCAACGCCCAGCTCATTCCACCAGCCTTTAATCAAAGCTTGGAAGTCTTGACGCACAGGGTTCACTGATGTTTGGTAAAGGATCGAAAATTTATTACCGTCTTTATCCAAAATACCGTCGCCGTCGCTGTCGGCCCAACCTGCGTCAGTCAACAGCGCTTTTGCGCCGTCCATATCTTGTGGGATACAGCCCGTATTGTCTGAGGCGAATATCGCAGGTGCAGGCACCAAATTACAGGTTGGTCGGCCCGCATTGCCATAGCCGACTTCCACCAAAAGACCGCGGTCGATGGCTTTAGACAAAGCTTCACGCACGCGGATATCTGACAAAATTGGGTGGGGGTGTTTCGCGGTCGAGCGCATGCCCTCGGGCAGGTCTGCCGATGGGTCGGTCATGTTCATTTCAAGACGTTCGACCAAAGTACCAAAGGCGCTTACAAATTGGCCTTTTCCGCCTTTTTCCATTTGCATTTGGACTTCTGGCGCGATTTGGGTGTTCCAAGCATAGTCAAACTCGCCTGTTTCCATAACAGCCCGTGCCGCCGCCGCCGCATCGCCGCCACCTTTGACCATCAAATTGGCAAAAGCAGGTTTGGCCGGGTCGCGGTAGTTGGGGTTAGCTTCCATTTCTACCACGTCATTGGTGATGAAATTGGTCACACGGAAGGGGCCGGTGCCGATGGGACCAAAGTTTTGCTCGGTGCAAGCCGAAGCAGCCGCGCCCATGCAATTGGCAAATTGTGCTTTTTGTAACAAAGGTGCCGTTGCGCCGACCAAAGCGGTATAGGGGTTTGGTTTTGGCGCATCAAAGGTGATTTTTACGGTTTGCGTATCAAGCGCTTCAACTGATTTCACGCCTTCATATTTAGCAGCCTGTGCGCAACCGCCTTCGGGGCTCATGCAATAGGCGGCGGTAAATACCGCGTCGTCTGCGGTTACGGCTGTGCCGTCAGACCAAACCATACCGGGTTTAATCTTCCATGTGATTGATGTGAAATCAGCCGCAACACCGCCATTTTCAACAGTTGGAATATCGGTCACAAGGCGAGGCATCAGATTGCCTTCGGAATCAAAACCGGCCAGCGGTTCGATGATCAAGCTCGAGACTTCGATATCTTTGGTCCCTGACGAAAGATAAGGGTTCAACGTCGATACGGCTTGGCTGTAAAGCACTTTGACAATGCCATCGCTTGCGCGCTCGGCAAAGGCGGTGGGGGCAAAGGCTCCCAGCGCAATAGCCCCAAGTAAAGCTGTTTTAAGTTTCATTTTCTTCTCCATGTTACAGTTTTTTTAAAAGGTTCGGCTCGGTTGGTCCCAAGCGCTTTTTAGTTGGAATTCACAAAGTGGCATGCCACCTGACGGCGGGGGGCCACGGTTTGTAGAATAGGTTTTCTGTCAAAACAAATGGGTTGAGCCTCTGGGCATCGGGTACAAAAATTGCAGCCCTTTGGCGGATTGGCAGCCGACGGTACATCGCCTTGCAAAATCACTCTTTTGCCGCGGCTTCGATCGCGTGGATCTGGGTTTGGCACGGCTGATAAAAGCGCCTTTGCATAAGGGTGCAGCGGACCTTCATAAAGCGCATCGCGCGGGCTTATCTCGGCCACTTGGCCCAAATACATGACACAGACGCGGTCCGCTATATGGCGCACCATTGACAGATCATGACTGATAAACAGATATGTCAGTCCAAATTCTTTTTGCAAATCCTCTAGCAAATTGACGACTTGCGCTTGGATAGACACATCAAGAGCGGCAATGGGTTCGTCGCAAACAATGAATTTCGGGTTTAAAGCCAAGGCCCGCGCGATTCCTATCCGTTGGCGTTGGCCACCTGAAAACTCATGCGGATAGCGGTCTGCAAAACTTCGATTCAGCCCCACCGCATCCATCAACGCATATATGCGGCCTAGTTTTTCGGATTTGGTTTGGCTGGTATGTTCGTCAAGCGGCTCACCTATGATCGAGGCCACGGTCATGCGTGGATTCAAGCTGGCTTGCGGATCTTGAAAAACCATCTGCATTTTGGGCCGCATTTGGCGCAGCTTTTCTGGTGCAAGTGAGGCAATATCAACCCCGTCAATTTCCACGCGCCCGGCCGTCACCTCATATAGGCGCAAAAGTGCACGCCCGACCGTTGACTTTCCGCAACCTGATTCGCCCACAAGTGCCAGCGTTTCTCCCTCATAAATATCAAAACTTACATTATCAACGGCCTTCACATTGCCTGTATGGCGGCGAAAAATGCCCGCATGAATTGGGAAATAAAGCTTAAGATTGCGAACCGAAACCAAGGGTCTGGGGGGGCTTGGGCTATCAAACATTAGCAACATGTGGCGAGGGGGCGCTCCAATGGCAGGCCGCATGATGCGACCCGCCCAAACCGATGATGGATTTTAAGGCGGGGTTTTCCCTTTGACAGATATCCATCACATGGGCACAGCGGTTGTGAAAAGGGCATGCGACAGGTGCGGCCCCTAAAATGGGCGGCTGGCCCACGATGACTTGCAAGCGCTCTGCTCGCTCGCCAGAGAGTTTGGGTACCGTTTGTAAAAGCGCGCGGGTATAGGGATGTTGGGGGCGCTCAAATAAGTCGATGACGGCGGCTTGCTCAACCACTTGACCGCCATACATCACCATTACACGGTCAGCGATGCCGGCGATAACCCCTAAATCATGGGTGATCCAGACAATTGCCATGCCCAATTTTTGGCGTAACTCTTTTATCAGATCAAGTATTTGGGCTTGGATAGTCACATCAAGCGCAGTCGTCGGCTCATCTGCTATTAGCACTTCCGGGTCACAGGCCAGTGCAATCGCTATCATCACTCTTTGGCGCATGCCCCCTGAAAATTGATGTGGATATGACTTCAAACGCGCCGTCGCATCAGAAATGCCAACCAATTCGATAAGTTCTGCAGCCCGAACGCGGGCTGCCTTTTTACTAAGGCCCAAATGGCGGATTAAAGGCTCCATAATTTGATCGCCGATGGTAAAAACGGGGTTTAGGCTAGTCATCGGATCTTGGAAGATAAAGCCAATTCTTGCCCCACGCACCGCCCGTAATTCCTCCGCGGTGGATTTTAAAATATCAACCCCGCGCAGCAGAACCTGACCCCCAAGCACTCGCGCAGGCGGCGAAGGTAAAAGCCCTATCAGAGACATCATCGTGACCGATTTTCCAGATCCACTTTCGCCCACAACGCCCAACAGCTCACCCGGCATTAAATGAAAACTGACAGAGTTAACCGCATGCACCGCACCGCCACGCGTCTCAAATACGGTTTGCAGGTCAATAACGTCTAAAACTGGCACTTTGTCATCAAGCATCAAATATCCAAATTAATTAAACCCGTCGAATGGGTCCTACTTTTAGATTTATTTTAAGAAGTGTTTTCTTTTTTTTTCATTCTAGCAAGTGATTAATTTATTTTTGGTATGTTTCTTTGACTGTTTTCAAAATTGATTAAATCCCCACACATGGCTGGGCTTGACCTTCTATGAAGTGCGGATCACTCTCGTTAAAGAAGAGGAGACAGCATGGCCCCCCTAACGCCATTACCACAAAATATGAGTGCGCGCGAAATTTTGACGCAACTTGTGGCCTTTCCAAGCGTCAGCCGTGACAGCAACCTATCGCTGATCGATTGGGTGGAAACCTATTTGGCCAGCCACGGGGTAGCGGCCACGCGCGTTTATGATGAGACCCAGACCAAAGCCGCCCTTTATGCCCATGTAGGTCCTTGGGTTGCGGGCGGGGTGATCTTGTCAGGTCATTCTGATGTGGTGCCTGTAGATGGGCAAGCCTGGACACGTAGTCCTTTCGTCTTGGAAGAAGAGGGGGGCAAAATATATGGGCGCGGTGCGTGCGATATGAAAGGGTTTTTGGCGCTGGCTTTGGCAGCGGTGCCTTTCGCCAAAACCCACCCCTTGGCGCGGCCCTTACAGATTGCTATTTCCTATGATGAAGAGGTGGGCTGCATCGGCGCGCGTCCCATGATTGCCGAAATGGCTCAAAATTTGCCCCGCGCTGCCGCGGTGGTGGTGGGCGAGCCTTCGATGATGCGGATGGTCAACGGCCATAAGGGCGGCATCGGTTTTGCTGTGCATGTGCAAGGGTATGAGGTACACTCTTCGCTTTTAGATCGTGGCGTAAATGCGATTATGCGCGCGGCCCCTTTGATTGACTGGGCCAATCACATTAATGCGCAAAACGCAGCCCAAGCGCCAAGCGCGCTGGTGGCGATGTTTGATCCGCCTTACACCACCGCCCATGTTGGCGTAATATCGGGTGGGACGGCACATAATATCACCGCCAAAGATTGCCATTTTGGTTTTGATTTTAGAGTGGTTCCTGGCGAAACGCCCGCCCAATGGGTTGCGGCGCTAAATGCCAAAGTGGCCACTTTGCGCGTACCCATGCAGGCCCTACGCCCAGAGACCGATATAATCCTGACCCAGCGGTTCGACGTCCCCCCCTTGACCCCAGAGCAGGGCGGCGCGGCCGAGGCTTTGGTGCGGCGTTTGACGGGGGATAATGGCGTCGCGGTCGTCAGTTACGGCACCGAGGCGGGACAATTTCAAGAAATGGGCTACTCTACCGTTGTGTGTGGGCCGGGGGATATTGCCCAAGCCCATCAACCCGATGAATTTATACTCTCGTCACAATTTGATGCAGGCTGGACCTTCATGATGCGTTTGCTTGATGATCTTGCGCAACCTGCTCCCGTTTAGAAAGGATTTCTGATGCCTGTTAAAAATCGTTTTGCCGAACTTTTGCCCGAAATCACTGCATGGCGCCAAGATTTCCATGAAAACCCCGAACTTTTGTTCGATGTGCACCGCACGGCGGATAAGGTTGTCGAACTTTTACGAAGCTTTGGTGTGGATGAGATTGTCACAGGCATTGGCCGCACAGGCGTCGTTGGCGTGATCCATGGCAAAACAAATTCCAAAAACCGTGTGATCGGTTTGCGTGCCGATATGGACGCGCTGCCCATTCATGAGCAAACAGGCCTACCTTATGCCAGTAAAACGCCGGGAAAAATGCACGCTTGTGGCCATGACGGCCATACTGCGATGTTGCTGGGAGCTGCTAAATATCTGGCCGAGACGCGCAATTTCGACGGCAAGGCCGTGGTGATCTTTCAGCCCGCTGAAGAGGGCGGTGGCGGCGGGCGCGAAATGTGTGCTGATGGGATGATGGCGCGGTTTGGCGTGCAAGAAGTTTACGGCATGCATAATATGCCCGGTATTCCCGTTGGCCATTTCGCAATTCGCACAGGCGCTTTGATGGCGGCGGCGGACCAATTCGAAATTGTTGTCACTGGCAAAGGTGGTCATGCGGCTAAGCCGCATGACTGTATCGACACAACCTTAGTTGCCGCTCATATCATTGTGGCTCTGCAAAGCATCGCGTCGCGTGGGGTTGATCCTTTGGGGCAAGTGGTTGTCTCGGTTTGCACGGTGGCCACTGACTCAACGGCACATAATGTGATCCCGCAGGTCGTAAAGCTAAAAGGCACCGCCCGAACAATGGATTCCAAAATCCAAGATTTTGTGGAAAAACGCATCTCAGAGATTGCAACCCTGACCGCAGCGGCGCAAGGGGCCAGGGCCGATGTGTATTATGAGCGCGGATATCCTGTAACCGTCAATGCCGAAGACAATACCCATTACGCTGCCCAAGTAGCGCAAGACGTGTCAGGTCACGTCGACACCAACACCCCACCCTTGATGGGGGCCGAGGATTTTAGCTATCTGTTAAATGAACGTCCCGGCGCCTATATTTTCGTGGGCAATGGCGACACAGCGATGGTGCATCATCCAGCCTATAATTTTGACGATAACGCCATTCCCTTTGGAGCAAGCTGGTATGCGGGCATGGTTGAGGCGCGCATGCCATCGGCATAGAAAAAGGGGTTTGCGGGCGGTTTAGCCGCCCGTATGGCTCATATGACGGCTTACTTGGCCGCTGGTTTCTTGGCGACTGTAGTCAAAATCATGGCCCTTGGGCTTATGGGCGATTGCGTCGCGGATCGCCGCTTCAAGCTGCTTGTCTTCTGGGCTTGCACGCAAAGGCGCGCGCAAATCTGCCATATCTTCTTGGCCCAAGCACATATAAAGTTCACCCAAACAGGTCAGGCGCACGCGGTTACAGCTTTCGCAAAAATTATGCGACAACGGCGTGATAAAGCCAATTTTTTGGCCTGTCTCTAATAGCTCCACATAGCGCGCAGGCCCGCCTGTGCGTTCTGGTAGGTCTTTTAGACGGTAGCTTTGTGCCAATTGGGCCCGCAAATCCGTCAGGGGCCAATATTGATCGACCCTATCAAGCTCGCCCATGTCACCCATGGGCATCACTTCGATAAAGGTCAGATCGTGGCCTTCTTCGGCGCACCATTCCGTTAGAGTAATTAGTTCGGCTTGGTTAACGGCCTTGAGGGCTACTGTGTTGATTTTGATCTTAAGCCCCGCCGCTTTGGCGGTTTTTATGCCTTCTAACACTTGCGGCAAACGGCCCCAACGGGTGACGGCTGCAAATTTATCTGGATCAAGCGTATCAAGTGATACATTCACCCGTTTGACACCGCAGGCCACTAGTTCGGCCGCATATTTGCCCAATTGTGAGCCATTAGTAGTCAACGTCAGCTCTTGCAGCGCGCCGCTGTCAAGGTGGCGCTTCATCGCGCGGAAAAATCCCATAATGTCACGGCGCACCAAAGGTTCGCCGCCGGTTATGCGCAGTTTATTCACGCCCATCCGTACAAAGGTTGAGCATAGCCTGTCCAGCTCTTCCAAGGTTAAAAGCTCGGCCTTGGGCAAAAAACTCATATTTTCAGACATGCAATAGACGCAGCGAAAGTCGCAACGGTCAGTCACCGATACCCGCAAGTACGAGATCTTGCGCGCGAAAGGATCGATCAATTGGGGTAGGTTCAAATCTAACATCAGCAAAGCTTAGTCTGAGCCATTCAACATGACAAGAGGGGTAGTGGGGTCTTTGTCAAAGTCGAAGCCAGTGAGCTGTTCGTCGTTTAAGGGTGATCGAAGGTCGGGGCCAAGATAAGGGCTTTGATCAAGCGTCGGCGCGTCCCAGCCTTGGGGCAGATATTGCGCCGCCTCGACGCGGGCGAATTTCTTCAAATCGGGGCCATGCATGCGCAAAAATCTGATGGTACGGGTGGGGTCGCGTTTTGAAAGGTCACGCAGCCACCAAGCGATGGCCTTTTGGATGAACCAGTCACGATCGGATACATAACGTCCTGCCCAGCCTAAAATACGGTCCGTCATAAGGCTTTCTTCGACTTTGGGATTGCGCAGTTTGGCATAGGGGAGTGTGACCACAAGGGCCGCACGGCGCACCCACATATTTTCAGATCGCGTCCAATCTTCGACCGCGTCAAGGCGGGTCGGGTTAGCGATGATGCGTTTTTGCGCGGCACTGGCCACATGGTCTGCAATGGCCCAAGCGTCAAGCTGCTGCACCCATGCGCTGATCAAGGCCCATGCGCCGTTGTCGTCAGGGCGGATACGAGCTTGGGTCAAAAGTTTTGCCGCAGCGATTTGGCCTTCGTGGATATTACTGTCCCAAAGCCCTTGGCACAGCAAAAGCCGCGTCTCAAGCGTCAGCTCGGCGCGCCATTTTTTGACCAAGAAATCAATATCGGGGTTGGCTGTGCCCAGATAGGGGCGTTCAATCTTGTGGTAGGCGGCCATTTCAAGGTCTTTGCCGTTTTGGGCTTTGGCTTTGATCGCTGCAAGGGCATATTCTGGGGTCATTCTACAGTCACTGACTTTGCTAGATTACGCGGCTGGTCGACATCTGTGCCTTTGGCAACCGCGGTATGATAGGCCAAAAGCTGGGCTGGGATGGCATAGATGATGGGGGCTAGGAGCTCGGACACTTTGGGCATGGCCAATGTGTGCCAGCATTCGCCGCCTGCTTGGCTCAGCCCCTCATTGTCAGACACAAGTAAAACGCGGCCGTGGCGGGCCATCACCTCTTGCATATTTGAGACAGTTTTTTCAAACAGACTGTCAAGGGGCGCAAAGACGATCACGGGCATTTGCGCGTCAATCAGTGCGATAGGCCCGTGCTTTAATTCGCCCGATGCATAGGCTTCGGCGTGGATATAGCTAATTTCTTTCATCTTAAGCGCGCCTTCCAGCGCCAGCGGATACATAGTGCCGCGCCCTAAGAATAAAATATCTTGCGCCTTGGCCAGATCTTTCGCAATTTTGGCAATCTTGGGCTCGATCGCTAGGGTTTGGTTCATCAATCCGGGCAAAAGCGCAATGTCGGTCAGATGGGCCGCAACCTCATCCGCGGACAGGCGGCCGAGATCTTGTGCAGCCTTAAGGGCCAAAAGCGCCAAAACCAGAAGGGTTGAGCTAAACGCCTTGGTCGAGGCAACGCCTACTTCAACGCCCGCAAAAATAGGCAGCGCCAGATCGCTTTCGCGCGCGATGGATGAGGTGGGCACATTGACCACCGACATGACCCGCGCCACGCGCCCTTTGGCATAACGCAGGGCCGCCAATGTGTCTGCGGTTTCGCCTGATTGGCTTACAAAGATTGCGATGGATTTGTCGGAAAGCAGCGGTTTACGATAGCGAAATTCTGACGCAATATCAATATCAACAGGCAGGCCTGCGATCTGCTCGAGCCAATATTTGGCAACATGACAAGCATAATGGCCCGTGCCGCACGCCACCAACGTCACGCGGTCAGCGTGGGTAAAATCGACCCCTTGCGGCAGGCTTAGGCTTTTGCCGTTTTGCATATAGGCGGACTGCGCATTGGCAAGCACAATCGGTTGTTCTGCTATTTCTTTGGCCATAAAATGGCGGTGGCCGTTCTTCTCGATCCGCGCCATATCTAATTCGATGCGGGTTTCAGGGCGGGTTACCCTTTGGCCTTGGCCATTATAAATTTTGGCCCCTTGGCGGGTGATAACAGCGCAATCATCTTCGTCGAGATAGGTGATCCGGTCGGTCATGGTTGCTAAAGCAATCGCGTCCGAGCCTATGAACATTTCACCCGTGCCATGGCCTATTGCTAATGGGCTGCCTTTGCGCGCGGCGATCAACAGATCATCTTGTCCATCAAAGGCAAAGCAAATAGCAAAAGCGCCGTGCAACAGGGGCAATGTGGCAAAAACCGCCTCCTGCGGGCTTTTGCCCTGATCGAGGAAGGACTGCGTCAGACATGAAATAGTTTCGGTATCGGTTTGCGAGTGGAAGACATACCCTTTAGCTGTCAAACTGTCACGTAGGGGACGAAAATTCTCGATAATGCCATTATGCACAACGGCGACAGGGCCCGACTTATGGGGATGGGCATTTTCAACCGTTGCCGCACCGTGGGTCGCCCACCGTGTATGGCCAATGCCGATTTTACCCGCCAAAGGATGATGCACCAGCAGATCCGAAAGGTGCACCAATTTGCCAACCGCGCGGCGGGTGTTGAGTACGCCGCCATTCACGGTGGCGATGCCCGCACTGTCATAGCCGCGATATTCCATACGTTTTAAACTATCGACCAACAAAGGTGCAGCTTCGTGATTTCCCAATACCCCAACAATCCCACACATTGGTTACCCTTTCAATTGTGCAGCCTTGGCTGCTTGGTAAAGCTGCATCAATCTTAAGGCTAAACCCGGCTTATTGACCTGCACCGCACGCCCTAGGGCCAGCGCCGCATCCTCGACATCTTCGGTGATGACCGAGCCCGAGCCCGTCATCGCATCATTGCCCACCCGCACAGGGGCCACCAACATCGTATTTGAGCCGATAAAGGCCCGCGCGCCAATGGTGGTTTTATGTTTGTTCACCCCGTCATAATTGCAC
>DPZQ01000139.1:0-5178 GCA_003536295.1 Rhodobacter sp.
GTTGGATCAAAGATCTTTCGGCGCCAGACACCTTGTCTATTTATAATATTTTCGGCCTGTTTCCGTGGGACTCGCCGATAGCAGGTACGACGATGGCAACAATCTTCATCGGCGTCTTGCCTATCTTGCTGGGCATTTCGATGTGGCTGCAACAAAAGCTAAACCCAGCACCCGCCGATCAAACCCAAGCAATGATCTTTGCTTGGATGCCGTGGGTATTTATGTTCATGTTGGGAAGCTTCGCCAGCGGCTTGGTTGTCTACTGGATTACCAACAACACGATCACCTTCATGCAGCAATATGTGATCATGCGCAGCCACGGCCATAAGCCAGCGATTTTCGATAATATCAAAAAAAGCTTCACTAAAAAAGCGGCCGAGGCAGTAGCGGCCAAGCGTCCAGCCAATCAAGGCCGCGCTCCTAAAAGAAAATAAGTGCCGCGCCGGCTTACCAAAGCCGACGTTGCGTTTAGACAGGTATAAAATGACGTTGCCTTTTCCCCTTGCCCCTGAACAAGAACACGCCGTGCTGGAAGCGGGGCGTTTGTTGTTTGCCGGGCCCGTCGATTTTGTCAAAGGCGTTGTGGCCATGCCGGGCTTGCCTCCGGCTGACCGTATGGAGTTTTGCTTTGCAGGGCGCTCAAACGTGGGCAAGTCCAGCTTGATCAATGCGCTAACGGGGCGCAAGTCACTTGCGCGCGCGTCAAACACCCCAGGGCGTACGCAAGAAATCAACTATTTCGCCCTTGGCACAGCGCGCTATATGGTCGACCTTCCGGGTTATGGCTATGCCGAAGCGCCTATGGCCATTGTCGCAAAATGGCAACGGCTTTTGAAATCCTATTTGGCCGGCCGCCAAACGTTGCGCCGCGCCTTTGTTTTAATTGACACGCGCCATGGCGTGAAACCTGTTGATGACGAGATTATGACCCTTTTGGACAGATCAGCGGTCGCCTTCCAGGTCGTAATGACCAAGGCAGACAAGGTCAGCCAAGCAGTACAAGAAGCCAATATTGATCAGGTGCGCGGCGCCCTGAGCAAACATCCAGCAGCCTATCCTGAGATGGTGGTTACCAGCTCAGAAAAGGGCGATGGGATCGAAACGCTGCGCGCTATTATTGCGGGTTTGCAATAGATTAGACGTGCTGCGCGCCGTTGACCTCAATTTCTGTGCCTGAAATATAGCTCGATTGATCGGAACATAAAAACCAGATCACGTCAGCGACTTCGCGCGGGTTACCAAGCCTCCGTAGGGGCAGTTTCTTGACGATTTTTTCGGTTCCTGGCGATAAGATTTGCGTTTCAACCTCCCCTGGCGCGATAGCATTCACCCTTACCCCCAAAGGACCAAAATCATGTGCCATTTCTCTCGTCAAAGCCGCTAGCGCTGCTTTTGAGGTGGCATAGGCCGCCCCCGCAAACGGATGTACCCGCCGCCCAGCAATTGACGTCACGTTTACAACTGCTCCCTTTGTCGCCGCCAGCTCATGCATAAGGCCCCTCGCCAAAACCACAGAGGCAAAAAAATTCACATGGAACACCTGCCCCCAAGTGCGCAAATCAGTATCAAGCGTGCTGAGCCGCGCCCCCCCCTCACCCTTTGGTGAGATGCCCGCATTATTGACCAAAGCGTGCAAACGTCCACTTATCTTGCCCTTAATCGTTTCAATTGCGGCGATAGTTTTATTTGGATCACCCAAGTCCACCTGAATGTGATTTTCTTCGCCCCCAGGCCAGGGGCATCGCGCATCAAAAGGATGGCGCGAACAGGTTAACACCCGCCAGCCCTCGGCGGAAAACCGTTTGACAGTGGCGTGGCCAATGCCGCGACTGGCCCCAGTTAATAATAGTGTCTTTTGTTCACTCATCTTCCACCTTTTGGATCAGGCCCCAAACGGACTATGACCATGGTGCGACCCTATCCAAGCTAAACAAAATAGCAAGGGCTTGCCAAAGATCTTGGCACCAGCCTACAAAGACGATAACAGGTTCTTAATATTAGGACATTTCCATGAAACGACAAACCGTAAATATGACTGATTCAGCAAATATAGCCAAAACGCTTTCTATCGCCCTACCCTATTTACAGCGCTATGCAGGGGCCGTTGTTGTTGTAAAGTTTGGTGGGAATGCCATGGGTGATGATGCGGCCATGGCGGAATTTGCTCGCGATATCGTGCTGATGCGCCAAGTGGGGGTCAACCCCGTGATTGTGCACGGCGGTGGCCCGATGATTAATGACATGTTGGCCAAACTGAATATCGAAAGCAGTTTTATCCGCGGTAAACGTGTGACCGATAAAGCGACAGTTGAGGTAGTTGAAATGGTACTTTCGGGGCTGATCAACAAACGCATAGTTCAAGCCATTAATGATCAAGGCGGCCGTGCGGTGGGCATCTCAGGCAAGGATGATGACTTGATGGTCTGCGTCGCCGACGATCCCGAACTTGGCTTTGTGGGCCGCCCCGTTGAAATGAACGTGCAAATTTTGCGTGATCTTTACACAGCAGGTATGATCCCAGTGGTGGCCCCAGTGGCCACAGGGATGGAAGCGAATGAGACCTTTAACGTGAATGGTGACACGGCAGCGGGCGCAATAGCTGGAGCGCTGAAGGCAGACCGGCTTTTGTTATTAACCGATGTATCGGGCGTAAAAAACCAAAGTGGTGATGTCGTGACCGAACTTAGCCCCCAATATGTGCGTGATCTGATTGCCCAAGGTGTGATTTCAGGTGGGATGATTCCAAAGGCCGAAACCGCACTTGCAGCGCTTGAAGAAGGGGTGCGGGCTGTTGTTATATTGGACGGCAGAATTGCCAATGCCTGTTTGATGGAACTTTTCACCGATCACGGCGCGGGCTCTCTTATTCGCTCGACCGAACCGCGCGTCAAACCACGTACAGCGCCAACCTCGGCTTAAGCGATGGTTCATGAAACTCTGTGGCGTCTTGGTGTTTTTTTTGGGATTTTTAGCATTATAATGGCTCTGGAATGGGCCATTCCTCAGCGTGCAGACCGTCCCTTGCGTGGTGAACGCTGGTTCACCAACTTGTCGATCGTGTTCATCGACCAATTGGCCTTGCGGCTTTTAGCTTTCTTAATGCCGCTTTTGGCTATTGGTGCAGCGCTTGATGCTGCACGTTTAGAAATTGGGTTTTTTAACCTCGTCACCCTGCCAATATGGCTTGAGGGGGTTCTAGCCATATTGATTTTCGACTTTGTAATTTGGGGACAACATTTGGTCAGCCACAAGGTCGGTTTCTGTTGGCGTTTTCACAAGGTACATCACTCCGATGCAGACATGGATGTCACAACTGCGCTGCGCTTTCATCCAATTGAGATAGCCGCCTCAATGGCGCTTAAAATTGGTCTGGTATATCTGTTCGGGCCTGCCGCTTCGGCTGTGTTAGTGTTCGAAGTTTTGCTAAGCGCAACGGCACTTTTTACGCATGCCAATATTCTCATTACACCAAAGCTTGACCGTATTTTGCGTAAAGTGATTGTCACGCCCGACATGCACCGCATTCACCACGCTCCAAATCGCTTCGACCATGACAGCAACTATGGCTTTTTTTTGGTAATTTGGGACAGGCTTTTTTCAACCTATCACGATCAAGCCCAAGACAAAGATTTGCTGGACGTGGGCCTAACTTGGCCCAAAGAAACAGCCGCAAAACTAGGTTTTGTGATGTGGCTCCCCTTTAGTCGACAAAAATGATTGCCTCAGATCTTGAGGCGTTGGCCCAAACCCACGGCCTAAGCCTGCTAGGCGGTTTTCACACTGACGCTCGCGATATGTCGCATTTTCCGGAAAACACCCAAAGCCTTTTGTTGTTTGGCCCCATGTTGCAGCACTTTTGGCCAATATTCATCGAAAGCCCCGAATGGAACGACGGCGATCCCGACCCTATGGACCGCTGGTCTATTAGAAACATCTCCGCCATGGCGCAAAGCGTTGGGGGCCAGGCACTCTTTCCCTTTGGCGGTCCGCCGTTCCTGCCATTTTACTCATGGGCATTGCAGTCTGGGCGAGCTTGGGAAAGCCCCGTTAAGCTTTTGGTGCATGACAGACAAGGGCTTTGGCTGTCATATCGCGGAGCCATAGCGCTACCTTACCGCTATGATCTCCCCCCACCTACAAAAAGGCCCTGCGAAAGTTGCGCAGACAAGCCCTGCCTGAACGCGTGCCCTACACAAGCGCTGGTGCTAGGCCATTATGATGTGCCCGCTTGCAGAGCCTTTTTAAAAACAGATCTCGGGACGGGGTGCCTTTCACAAGGCTGCACTGTGCGTAGAGCTTGCTCTGTGACCTTAAGCTGTGCAAGGGTGGAAGGGCATTCCGCTTATCACATGGGGGTATTCAACCGATGACCAAGCGCCTTATCCTGACCCGCCACACGAAATCCAGCTGGGACGATCCAAATACACTTGATCACGACCGCCCGCTCAATACCCGCGGACAGACCGCAGCAACAGATTTGGGGTTGTGGCTTTTTTCGCGTGACTATGTGCCAAGCCAAGTCTTATGCTCAGACGCAGAACGCTCTTTAAAAACATGGGATCGCATAGCACCTGCCTTGCCCAAAACCACCCTGTTACAAATTAAACCTGCACTTTATAACGCGGGACCCGATGTAATTATGGCCGTTTTGCGCCATGCGCAGACAGATGTGGTCATGGTGATCGCCCATAATCCTGGTATTGCCGAATTTGCAAGTCGAATAGTGGCAAACACCCCACTGAATACAGCTTTCAACAACTATCCAACCGGAGCCACTTTGGTGTGCGATTTTGCAATAGATGACTGGTCAGCGCTGGCTTACGGCGACGGCGTCACTATCGAGTTTGTTGTCCCGCGCGAGATAGGACTTTAATGACCCAAAATTTGGCTTAGAAACAGTTTTGTTCTGTCTGATTGCGGGTTGTTAAAGAATTCAACAGGTTCATTTTGTTCAACGATTTGACCTTGATCCATAAAGATCACACGGTTGGCCACGGCTTGAGCAAAGCCCATTTCGTGGGTGACACAGATCATTGTCATGCCTTCTTCTGCCAAAGCGATCATCGTATCAAGGACTTCTTTGATCATTTCAGGATCAAGCGCGCTGGTCGGCTCATCAAACAACATAATTCGTGGCTTCATGCAAAGGCTACGTGCAATTGCCACGCGCTGTTGCTG
>DPZQ01000139.1:5307-8520 GCA_003536295.1 Rhodobacter sp.
GTACAGTTTTCTAAAATAGTCAGATGCGGGAAAAGATTAAAGTGTTGAAATACCATGCCCACTTCAGAACGAACCTTGTCAATATTCTTGATGTCAGAGGTCAGCTCTGTACCATCGACAATGATGCGGCCTTTTTGATGTTCTTCCAATCGGTTGATGCAGCGGATCAGCGTTGATTTACCTGACCCCGATGGGCCACAAATAACGATGCGCTCACCACTCATGACTTCCATATTTATATCACGAAGCACATGGAATGATCCAAACCACTTATTCATTTGAGATATTTCGATCGCAACTTCTGCGCTGATGTGTTTGTCAGCCTGGTTGATAGTGTCTTCGTTGGTTAATGTGGACATCACAATGCTCCTCAGCGATGATCGGTTTTGAGTTGGTTTTCAAGATAAAGCGAATAACGCGACATCCCAAAGCAAAACGCGAAGAAAATTATCCCTACAAAAATATAGGGTTCCCAATAAATACCTTTCCAAGCCATATCAGCACGAACAATCGCGGTTACGCCCTTCAACGGGTCCATAAGTCCAACATACGCCACCAAAGTAGTGTCTTTAAAAAGACCTATAAAGCTAGAAACGATACCAGGAATGGAAACTTTAAGCGCCTGTGGCATAATTATAAGCCTCTGCGCCTGCCAATAATTCAGGCCCAGCGCATTAGCTGCTTCAAATTGACCAGTAGGTAGAGCGGCTAACCCACCCCTGATAACCTCAGCAAGATAGGCCGCTGAAAAGAAGGTAACTAAAATGATCACTCGCAATATCAAATCAAAATTTGTACGCGGAGGTAGGAAATATTGCAACAGCAATGAAGCAGTGAACAACATTGTGATTAAAGGTACACCACGCACGAATTCAATAAAGCCAACAGACAATATCTTAACTAAAGGCATATCAGATTGACGCCCCAAAGCCAAAAGAACGCCAACCGGCAATGACGCAGCTATAGCACTAACGCCAATAGTCAAGGCCAGCAAAAAGCCTCCAAAACGATCGCTATCAACAAATTCTAATTCTAACGGCAACCCTGTAAGCAACATATCTGTCACAAAACCTTGCAGTCCAAACCACCATATGGCGGCGAAAAATAAGCCTAGGGTAAACGAGACGACTGCTTCAAACCGTTCTTGCAAAAGGTTATAAACCACGCCCCAAACCACAAATCCAATCAATGCGCCAAAAGGCGCCCAGAAGCTACCTCCCCAAAGCAGAAATATGCTTAAAAATGGGTAGAAGGCTGTCACCCAATAGAGCCGTACGGGCGCAAGGTACCCTAAAGCGGTCAGAGCAATCATACCTAATGTGATAAATACAACATGTGAAATATTTCCATCAACTAACAAAAGTGTAACAAAAAGAAGAAAAGTTGTACTTGCTAACAAAATAAGAATACTTTTATTTTTACCAGCAAAGAGAACCGGTGCCAGAGCTACAAACAGCAAAGACAATGTTAAAATAGGGCGCCAGTATTCAGTTGGCGGATAAAATCCGAACATAAATTGGTGCCAACGTGCCCGGATCAAAGCCCAACACGCCCCCGTGGCACCCTCGCCTGACATGCCCGTGACAATGTCGCGACACTCTTTTTGAGAGTCTGCAACCCAAACAGAATTACTTATCCAAGGATAAAATCCTGCAACTATATTATAGACCACATAAAGAGCAACCAGTGTCAAAGCCGCATTCAGAGGAGTTGAAAACAAATTCTCTCGTATCCACTTTATCACACCTCGTTCTGATGTGGGCGGCAACTGAGCCTCCAGCATCTCATCGCGCGCAAAGGCGAGATTTGTGTTTCTCACTGCCATTTAGCGCTCCTTAAGCTTCACTGAAGCATTGTAGATATTCATAATAGATGAGATGATCAAACTTAGGACCAAATACGTCGACATCATCAGGACCATGCATTCAAGCTCTCTACCCGTTTGGTTAAGTGTAATGCCCCCTAGGGTGCCGTTTAAATCTAAATATCCTACAGCAATCCCCAGTGATGTGTTCTTCGTCAAATTCAAGTATTGAGAAATCAACGGTGGAATGATCACCCTCAAAGCTTGCGGCAAAATGATAAGGCGTGTCGTCAGACTTGGCGTCACACCCAAAGCGTACGCAGCTTCTGTTTGCCCTCGAGAAATTGCTAAAATACCGGCCCGAACTGCTTCAGCTATAAAGGCACCCGTATAAAGCGTAAGCGCTACCAGCATAGACATAAATGCCTGCGAAATAATGAGGCCACCTTTGAAATTAAAGCCTCCAAGAACCGGATAGTCGAGATAAAGCCCCATTGACCAAAAGAAAATGCCTAAAGGTAGAAACCAAATAGATAGGCTTTTCCACCATGTGGTTGGGCGCACGCCTGTATCCCATTGCACTTTTGTCGCAGTACGCAACACAAACCGATTAGTAAAATAACTTGCGACGAGAATAAAAACCGTCGCCAAAAATAAGACACTTACAGACACAAACCCCAGATCAATCACACCCAAGTCATTGGTGAACTGCACTGACGGAATATTGTTTGAGCGATTGGTAATGGCAACCGAATTGTTGAACATCATTTTAGCGATGGGCTCTTGACCACTTGCAGCCATTTCGGCGGTTACGCGAAAGTCTCTCGGCTGTGGTCGTGTTTCTGAAAAGAACACCAGACTAACGATAATCCATAAAAGCAATGGCACATTCCGGAAAACCTCAACATAAACACCTATCAATCGCGACACTATCCAGTTTTTTGAAAGTCGCAAAATTCCAGCAATCAGCCCTACAATCGTAGCCAGAACACACCCAGCAAAAGCGAGCACTAAAGTATTTAACAACCCAATAATGGATGCACGTAAGTGTGTTGAGTCATTAGTGTATGAGATCAATTGTTGATCAATATCATAACCTGCCCGAACGAAAAGATAGGCAAAGTTTATATCTTTATCTTTAGCGGCCAAGTTATCAACGACATTTCCGAGAAGCCAATAGAGAGCCGCCAAAACAATAATCAACACAAACAACTGGATCGTATAAGAACGAAACCTAGTATCATATATCAGCTGACTTAGTTTAAACTGTTGAAACTCTGCGCTTTGAGTAAACGCCATTAATTCCTCAACTTCCTAGTTTGGGCCATTGATATGCCCCATCTCGACTTAAGCCTAAGGCAAAAAAAGGGCGCACATTCGTAAATGTGCGCCCAATTTGTCTAGCGGAA
>DPZQ01000115.1 GCA_003536295.1 Rhodobacter sp.
CGGTTTCTTGGTCACTGCTTGACCTGACAGGCAACCAGATTGTGGCATCAGGCAACGTCAATAATTTCAGCTCTTATTCGTCAACAGGCTCAACCGTGGCAGAGCTGGCCGCCAAAGAAGATGCAAACTTGCGGTTAATGCGGATGTTGGCCGACCAAGTTTTGCTTGAAATGATTGCCAACAGCCAAAAACTGCCTAAGCTTCAGGGTAAGCCATGAAACTGACCGCACAAGAGGTCAGCCGTTATCTTAAAAAACCCGATCCAAAACACGCTGGCATTTTGCTGTTTGGTGCCGATGCGATGCGTGTGGCGTTGAATCGTCAAGATCTGATTGCGGCGTTGATCGGCCCTGACGGCAACTCGGAAATGCGGCTAACCCGCATCGCGGCCGCCGAGCTGCGCAAAGACCCCACCAACGTTATGGATGCGATGCGCGCCAGCGGCTTTTTCGCAGGGCCTAGGGTTGTCTTTATCGAAGATGCTACCGACACCGCGACCCAAGTGCTAACCGCCGCCTTGGCCGATTGGGCCGAGGGGGATGCGCAGATCATCGTGAGTGGCGGGAACCTGACCGCGAAATCCAGCTTGCGCAAACTGTTTGAAGCCAACCGTTCGACGCTGTGCATCGGCTTTTACGACACGCCCCCAAGCAAAGAGGAAATTAGCGCCCTTTTGAATGCGGCAGGGTTGCACAATTTGCACCCCCAAAGTTTGGGCGACATAGAAACTTTTGCCAAAGTGCTGGATCCTGGGGACTTTCGTCAATTTCTTGAGAAAATATCCCTTTATAAATGGGGCGATCAAACGCCCTTGACGGGGGATGAAATTCTAGCCCTCGCCCCTGCCACGATCGAGACCGAGGTGGATGAGGTGATCAATGCAACCGCCAACCGACAAGCTGCCCAAGTGGGTCTTTTGTTGCGAAGATTAGAGGGCCAAGGCGTAAATGCGGTGAGCCTTTGTATCGGTGCCGTGCGCCATTTTCGGACACTTCATTTGGTGTCCTCCGACCCGAATGGGGCAGTGGCGGGCATTCAAAAGGCCCGTGGTGTCTTTGGTCCTCGTCGTGACATGATGGTGCGGCAGGCACAGAATTGGAGCATGGGAGCATTAGAGCGCGCCTTGTCCCTCTTAGTGGAAACAGATTTAATATTACGCTCGTCAAGCCGTGCCCCTGCCATGGCAGTGATTGAGCGAGCGCTTTTGCGACTCGCAATGTCAAAAGGATAAAGGCTCACATGACAATTGGCTGGGACAATTTGTCCATGTATTGTGGCGCATTGGTTCTTTTATTCATCACACCGGGGCCTGTGTGGGTAGCTTTGGTCGCTCGCGCCATGTCCGGCGGCTTTCGTGCAGCCTGGCCGTTGGCAATTGGCGTGGCTTTGGGGGATCTTCTTTGGCCCTTATGCGCGGTCTTCGGCTTGACGTGGGTTCTATCAATTTATGGCGATTTTTTAGGGGCCTTGCGCTGGGTGGCGGCAAGCATTTTTGTGATTATGGGTTATTTTCTGCTGACAAAATCAGACACTGCAATCACCTCTGACCCCAGACTGACCAAACCAGGCTTGTGGGCAGGATTTTTGACGGGTGTTGTCGCCGTCATGGGTAATCCCAAGGCCATTCTCTTTTACATGGGGGTTTTGCCCGGTTTTTTTGACCTGACCCAAGTGTCATGGCGCGACACAGGGACAATAATTTTTGTCTCTATGGCCATTCCGATGATTGGAAATCTTCTTTTGTCGGTGTTTGTTTCGCGGGCACGCGGGCTTTTAACCTCGCCCAAAGCGATGTCACTTGTGAATAAGACGGCAGGAGGACTGCTTGTTGCGGTCGCGGGGGCTATTTTGCTAACTTAGCCCCTAAATATAGTGTTGGGGGTGACATTCATTGTAGTTGCATCTATAAATAAACAACACCTTGAAGGGTTCAAATAGCATGACTGACGACACGCAAAACAAACACGCTTATGGTGCTGATTCTATTAAGGTTCTTAAGGGCTTAGAAGCAGTTCGAAAGCGTCCAGGCATGTATATTGGTGACACTGACGACGGGTCAGGTTTGCACCATATGGTTTACGAGGTTGTCGATAATGGCATTGATGAGGCTTTGGCCGGCCATGCAACGGCCGTGACTGTCAAACTCCATGCTGACAACTCGGTTTCTGTACGCGATAATGGCCGCGGCATCCCGGTTGATATGCACCAAGAAGAGGGAATCTCAGCCGCCGAAGTGATTATGACGCAGCTGCACGCGGGCGGCAAATTTAACAATACAGATGACAGCGGTAATGCTTATAAAGTCTCGGGCGGGTTGCATGGTGTGGGCGTGTCTGTGGTTAACGCGCTGTCCGAATGGCTTGAGCTTCGCGTCTGGCGAAATGACAAGGAATATTACGCGAAATTTGAGCATGGCGAATGTACGGTGCATGTTTATGAGGTGGGCGCGGCCCCAGGTGAGCGTGGCACCGAAGTACGGTTTTTGGGCTCTGCGAAGAGCAATATTCCAGATGGGACATTTTCAAATCTAGAATACAACTTTAAAACACTAGAAAGCCGTCTACGTGAATTAGCTTTTTTAAATTCGGGTGTGCGTATTAATATCATTGATGAGCGTCCCGTCGAACAGATCAGCACCGAACTTTACTACGACGGTGGCGTGCGTGAATATGTTAAATATCTTGACCGATCAAAATCCTCGATCATGCCTGAACCTATTTATATGATTGGTGATCGTGGCGGCATTGGTGTTGAAGTGGCCATGTGGTGGAATGACAGCTATCATGAAAATGTTTTGCCCTTTACCAACAATA
>DPZQ01000018.1 GCA_003536295.1 Rhodobacter sp.
AAAGGTCTGCTTATGCATTAATGCGCCTAACTCCAAGGCCACAGGGCAGCCCGACGTATCGGGTGCAACCGAGCACAACACATAATCCGCCCTCACCAAGGCTTGCCAAAGCTGCTCAGTTGGCCAGATAATTGGCTCAATTCCTTGATGCGATAACTGTTTTGCTTTTTCTGCACTGCGTGTGGTGCCAATAATATGCCAGTTTTCTAGCCCAATCAAGCTCGCTAGGGCTTGGGCAGAATATCCATGACCGATTGACAACAGGGTCTTTTTCATGACCCCTTATCTCAAATATTATCTGGTAAGAAAAGACTTTGTGTGTTTTGGGGCTTTAGCTATTGATCTAGTGACACCCTTTAAGGCAATCAGATTTAAACATGGGGAAAACTATGATATGGTTGAAAACTTATTAGCGGTGAAAACGCCGGCGATCCAAGCGCCCCAGACTTTTCATGATACCGTTCAGGCGGTTGCACATCTACAGCTTCTTTATGATAAAGCAACTAGCTTTTTGGCCAACCATTTTCAAACTGCCTTATTGCAAGGTGCACCTAAAGAGCGGGTGCAAGCCTTTTACCCAGAAATTCGCTTTACCTCGCAGCGCTATGACAAGATAGATAGCCGACTAAGCTATGGGTATGTAGCAAATCCGGGTGTTTATGCCACATCCGTTACACGACCAGATTTGTTTGCTTCGTATCTGCAAGATCAAATCAGTCTTGTTATGGCCAATCACAAAGAACCTGTCACCATCGGCTATTCCACCACGCCAATGCCCGTGCACTTCGCCCTTTCACGCCACCCCGAGATTACAGTTCCCAGTGAGGGGGCAATAGATTTCTCGCTGCGCGATTGGTTTGATGTGCCTGATCTGGCCACAACCAATGATGATATTGTGAACGGGGTGCGTTTAAAGCTGGGAGATGGATCGCGGCCTTTGGCCCTGTTTGCGGCCCAACGGGTTGATTATTCCTTGGCTCGCCTGTCGCATTACACAGCCACCGACGCTGAGCATTTTCAAAGTTTTGTAATTTTCACTAATTACCAATTTTACGTTGATGAGTTTGAGGCCTATGCCCGCCAAGTGTTAGCCGATCCAGACAGCGGTTATAGCGCCTTTGTGGGGCCAGGAAATTACTTTATCACGAACGCCAAAGAGACCCTGATCATCAGCCCAAAAACGCCGCAAATGCCGACATATCATCTGAAACGTCCCGACGGCACAGGGATTACTTTGGTAAATATAGGGGTTGGCCCCTCAAACGCGAAAACGGCTACCGACCACATTGCAGTGTTGCGCCCGCATGCTTGGTTGATGGTGGGCCATTGTGCTGGGCTGCGTAATTCGCAGTCTTTGGGGGATTTCGTCTTGGCTCATGGCTATCTGAGAGAAGATCATGTGCTTGATGCGGACTTACCTGTTTGGGTACCCATTCCAGCGTTGGCTGAAATTCAGATCGCGCTGGAAGAGGCTGTCGAATATGTCACCCAACTACAAGGTTACGACTTAAAACGCATCATGCGCACGGGGACAGTGGCTACGATTGACAATCGTAACTGGGAATTGCGGGACCATTCGGGCCCGGTGCAACGCCTAAGCCAAAGCCGTGCCATTGCACTGGATATGGAAAGCGCGACTATTGCCGCTAACGGTTTTCGCTTTCGTGTGCCCTATGGCACGCTTTTATGCGTATCTGATAAGCCCTTGCACGGGGAACTAAAGCTGCCTGGCATGGCTTCGGACTTTTATAAAACCCAAGTGGCACGCCATTTGAAAATCGGAATTCATGCGATGGAGGCCCTTAGAAAGATGCCAAACGGACAAATACACAGCCGAAAGTTGCGCAGTTTCGAAGAAACTGCATTTCTTTAGCCTAGGGTGCTGATACTTGTTGCATCTTTTGGTTGAATTATGATTAAAAAACTATTGTAGATATGATGACAAACAACAAAACTTACTTTAAAATCGAGACAACCACATAAAGGAACTGACAATGAACAAACCAATGACTAAGACCCAACTTGTAGCGGCATTGTCCGAAGCAATGGGCGCAGACAAAAAAACTGCTGGTGCAGCGTTGGACGCTATTGCGGAAATAGTAGCACGTGAAGTCGCCGCTGGCGGCGCTGTGACATTGCCAGGTTTGGGTAAAGTGGTTTGTCGCGCACGCCCAGAGCGCCAAGTGCGCAACCCCGCAACCGGTGCTACAATGACCAAGGCAGCAGACAAGCAAGTGAAATTCACAATAGCAAAAGCGTTGAAAGATTCCGTTAACGGTTAATTTTTTAATAGAATCCAGTTTAGGGGTCGCCATTTGGCGGCCCTTTTCTTTTAAGGTGATGTCATGGACGTAAAAGCGATTTTGATGGGGCTGAGCTTCTCGCTTATGTGGTCGTCGGCTTTTGCGACGGCGCGCATTATTGTGGCGGCTGCGCCGCCCTTGCATAGCCTTGCTCTGCGTTTTTTTTTGGCAGGGGTAATTGCTATTTTAATTGCCAAATTAATGGGCCAAACTTGGCGGCTGACTAAAAGCCAATGGCGTGCCACGTTAATATTTGGGTTGTGCCAAAACGCGCTCTATTTGGGGTTAAACTTTATCGCGATGCAAAAAATCGAGGCCTCGCTTGCTGCGATAATAGCCTCGACCATGCCCCTTTTGGTAGCGCTTTTGGGATGGATTTTTCTGCGCGAAAAGCTACGCCCCTTGGCAGTCCTAGGGCTTTTGACTGGATTTTTTGGCGTTGCCTTGATTATGAGCGACCGCATCACAACGGGCGTTGATATTAAGGGATTGATTTTATGCGTAATTGCCGCAGTAGCTCTGGCCACCGCCACATTGACGATGCGCGGTGCAAGTGGCGGTGGGAATTTGCTTATGGTGGTTGGTTTGCAAATGCTGGTGGGTTCTGCGATTTTATCTGTGGCCAGTTGGCTGTGGGAACCGTGGTTTTTAGTGCCGTCACCCGCCCTTTTTTGGGCTTTTACTTATCAGATATTTATTCCAGGTCTGACGGCCACACTGCTCTGGTTTGCGCTGGTGGCGCGGTTGGGGGCGGTTCGAGCCTCATCTTTTCATTTTTTAAACCCGTTTTTCGGGGTTTTAATAGCAACGTTTTTATTGGGAGAAGCGCTGCATCCGCGTGATATTATTGGCGTGGCGATTATTATGCTGGGAATTTGGGCCGTCCAAATGGCCCGCGCCGCGGCGCAATTAGCCGCACGCACACCAGAATAAGCGTTCAAGTTTAGCCGATCGTGCCGCGCAGACCTGCCGTTTGGCCACGGTCAAGCAATAGATGATCAAGGAGCACACAGGCCATCATCGCCTCGCCAACGGGAACGGCGCGAATGCCCACGCATGGGTCGTGACGACCTTTGGTGATCAAATCAACTTCATCCCCGCCCACCGTCACCGTGCGCCTCGGCGTAAGGATGGATGAGGTCGG
>DPZQ01000188.1:0-1746 GCA_003536295.1 Rhodobacter sp.
TGTTTTAAATGAACCCTCTGTTGTGGCTTATCATGTAAAAGATGGACGCAAGCAGGTCCTAGCCGTGGGCGAAGACGCAAAATTGATGCTAGGGCGCACGCCTGGCAGTATCGAAGCTATTCGCCCCATGCGCGACGGAGTTATAGCCGACTTTGACACGGCCGAAGAAATGATTAAGCATTTCATTCGAAAAGTGCACCGCCGCACCTCATTCTCAAAACCAAAAATCATTGTTTGCGTGCCTTACGGCGCTACGCCCGTTGAAAAACGCGCTATTCGCCAGTCAGTGTTGTCAGCAGGCGCACGCCGCGCGGGCCTTATCGCCGAGCCGATTGCCGCCGCCATTGGTGCGGGCATGCCAATCACCGATCCTACCGGCAATATGGTTGTTGATATCGGTGGCGGGACGACCGAGGTTGCGGTCTTGTCGCTGGGTGATATCGTTTATGCCCGTTCGGTGCGCGTCGGTGGCGACCGAATGGATGAGGCAATCATCAGCTATCTGCGGCGCCATCAAAACCTTTTGATCGGTGAGGCCACCGCCGAGCGGATCAAAACCTCAATTGGAACGGCGCGCATGCCAGACGATGGACGCGGGGGCTCAATGCTAATTCGCGGGCGCGACCTTTTGAACGGCGTTCCCAAAGAAACTGAGATCAACCAAGCTCAAGTGGCAGAGGCCCTGGCCGAACCCGTGCAGCAAATCTGCGATGCTGTGATGCAGGCTCTGGAAACTACCCCGCCAGATTTGGCAGCCGATATCGTCGACCGTGGCGTGATGCTAACTGGCGGCGGTGCTTTGCTGGGTGATCTGGATCTGGCCTTGCGCGAACAAACAGGGCTGTCCATTTCAGTAGCCAATGAACCACTGAATTGTGTAGCAATGGGCACTGGCAAGGCGCTAGAATATGAAAAACAATTACGTCACGTGATTGATTACGACAGCTAAGAAAAGGGCATCTGCCCCCGACCCAGTAAGAGGCATGCGTGGCGAAAGCACCCATATCGCCCGACCAATACACTAAGCCCATCCGCCGCATCTTGGTGGGTGGGGTTTTTGTATTTTTATTGTCCATTTTTGCGCTTTGGCGCGTTGATGGCGCAAGGGTTGAAAAATTTCGCGCCGGTTTAATTGACCGTTTTGTGCCCAATTTGGAATGGGCTATTTTGCCCATCCGCTCGGTCAGTGGGGTGGTGAAAAACTTCCAATCCTATGCACGCATCTATGAACAAAACCAAGAGTTGCGCCGCGAACTTCAGCAGATGAAAGCTTGGAAAGAAGCGGCCTTGCAGCTTGAGCTGAAGAACGTCCGTCTTCTTGATCTTAACCGCGTGCGCCTTGATAGCCGTTTGACCCATATCAGCGGCGTGGTGCTGGCAGACAGTGGCTCGCCTTTTCGGCAATCGATCTTGCTGAATGTGGGCACGCGTGATGGCATCCAAGACGGTTGGGCCGCAATGGATGGATTGGGGCTGGTGGGGCGTATTTCTGGCGTGGGTACGCGCACGGCACGGGTGGTTTTGCTTACGGACTCAAACAGCCAAATTCCCATCACTGTGCAACCCTCGGGGCAGCGAGCGATTTTGACTGGTGACAATAGTCCCTTGCCGATTTTAGCCTTTTTGGAAAAGCCCGAATTAGTGCGGCCAGGAGATCAGGTTCTTTCCTCGGGGGACGGCGGGGTCTTTCCTCCTGGAATTTTAGTAGGTACGGTTGCGGTGGGCCCAGATCGCCGCTTACGGCTG
>DPZQ01000188.1:1803-2887 GCA_003536295.1 Rhodobacter sp.
CTCGGCAGATTATGAACGGCTGGAGTTTTTACGCGTTTTGCGCAGCTATGCTCTTGAGAAAATTACCGATGCAGGCGGATTAGTCGCTGTGCCACAACCACTTGCCAACCGAAATGGTGTGCTTGAAAACGGGCCAGGAGTTGGCCGTGAATAGAGATTTCCGTGGCGATGTTTGGAGCTACCGTGGGCTCTATATATTCTTGGGCTTAGGAATAATTTTTCTTAAAATACTTCCAATTCCTCAAACAGCCGGAGCATGGCCATATCCTGATATTTTATTGTGTTTAACAATGTCTTGGATTATTAGACGCCCCGAATACTTGCCAACCCTGTTGATTGCGTTCATGTTTTTACTGACCGATTTATTCCTGATGCGTCCACCCGGTTTAATGGCCTTTGGGGTGCTTGCAGGTACCGAGTTTTTGCGCAACCGCATCTATATTTTGCGTGAGCTTTCGCTGATTGGGGAGTGGATTGTGGTCAGTTTGGTCATTATTTTGATATTTGCGCTCACCCACGTGATTGCCTTCCTAACGGTGATATCTACCACTAATTTTGGGCTTGAAATGATAGGGGCTTTAACCTCAATCGCTGCCTATCCGCTGGTAGTTTGGGTTTCAAATGCCTTTTTTAAGGTACATAAGCCGGCGATGGGCGAAGTCGACGAAAGAGGGCATCGCCGATGAGACGTACACCGCGCGACATTGACCAAAATGCCGAAAAGGTTAATCGCCGTGCCTTGATACTAGGCGCTGGAATGGCAGGTACGGTGGCGCTTTTGGGTGCTCGTATGCGGTATTTGCAAATAGATCAAGCCGACCAATTTCTATTATTAGCCGAAGAAAATCGAATAAATATTCGCTTATTGCCCCCCGCGCGCGGCCTTATTTTGGACCGGCTGGGCCGTTTGATTGCGGGCAATAAGCAAAGCTACCGCGTCATCATCACCCGCGAAGATGCTGGCGATGTGGAAGAAGTATTAAACCGCCTTGCCACTTTGTTGCCCTCCCACCCCTTTGACATTGACCGCACTATCAAAGAGGTCGAACGGCGACGCTCGTTTGTGCCCATCACAATTTCTGAT
>DPZQ01000096.1:0-10860 GCA_003536295.1 Rhodobacter sp.
CTAGCACGGTTGGTTTGGCGCGTGCCAATATCCATCGACGCCAGACCCAAAAATGGTGCTTCGCGCACGCCGGCGGACGAATTTCCAATCATTACACTGGCATTTTTCATCAATTCCGAAAAATGCGCAAACCGCATCGAAGGGATCAATCGAAATTGCTTAGGATCTAGCCTGTTGATAACATCAAATATCTGATCTGAGCCCGGGTCATTGTTGGGTGCTATCAACACGAATGGGCGGTTTGACGCTTGCAAACTGCCGAACAAAGCCTTCGCCTGCTTGCCCATTGAGGTCACTTCTGAGGTGACGGGGTGGAAAATACAAATCCCATAGTCCTGAAAGGCAATATCGTAATAGGCCTTTACCTCATCAATATGGACCCCCGAGGGGCCAGCGTGAAAGTCAAGCTCGGGTGAGCCTATCACATGCACGCTTTCAAACGGTTCGCCCAAAACCTGCACCCGTTTTGCCGCTCCCTCGGACGAGACAAAATGCGTCGCGGAAAGCTTAGTGTTACAATGCCGGAAGATTTCATCAATCGTGCCTGATACCTCACCACCTTCGATATGAGCAGAGCGAATGTAATTGGTTGCACAAACCAGCGCGCAGGCCAAAGCCTCGATCCGATCACCATGTACAACGACCAGATCAGGCTTGGTGTCTTTAACAAATTCTGAAAAACCCATGACGGTCTTTGCCAAAATTATATCCTGGCCGTCCGCTGGACCTTGATTCAAAAACTCAGCAACTTTAACGCCCTGAGTGCGGTGCACCTCGATTTTTGTCAGGCCATATTTTTCGATCATATGCATGCCCGTGACAAAAAATGACACGTCAAAGCCCGCATCGCGCGCCGCAAGGGCCAAGGGTTCTAACTTGCCGAAATCGGCACGCGTGCCAGTGACGAATAATAAAGATTTACCCAAGGCTACATTTCCCCGCTTGGCCCATCAGGCTAGATCAGACCATTTAAGCTGCTTATTGCGGCTGACTGCACGTATCAGGCGCTTGCCCAACAGCTTATCAAAATCATAGCCTGCAATCTCACCCGAACCAGGTCTACGGGCCCAAATATCAGCCTCAGTGATCACATGATCAAGGGGCAAGTCTCGATCCGCCACGACCGACGCACGCGCAAAACGGTAAACAGGTTCTTCGGCCGCGGTGCGCTGTTTTGGGTTCATCAGGGCCACATGAATTTCCTTTGATCGGTCGATCAAAAAGCGCAACTCAGCGGGGTCCATCGAGTTTATAATATCAGGGCCCACACGGTAGCGACTGTCAGTGTAGTGACGCTCAAGGATCACCGCACCCAACGCAACCGACGCCAACGCCATTTCAGGCCCAATGGAATGGTCAGAAAAGCCCACAAGTGCCTTTGGAAAAGCTTTTTTTAACTCTGTCACGCCTTGAAGCGACACAATCTCGGGCGGTGAGGGATAAAGATTAGTGCATTCCAAAAGCGCATAATCAACCCCCGACGCATCCAAGATCGCAACCGAGGCTTTGATCGTTTCAATGCTCTGCATACCTGTTGACAAAATAATGGGTTTACCAAAGCGCGCAATATGGCGGATGAGTGGCAGATTGTCAGCTTCGCCCGACCCAATTTTAAAGGCAGGCACCCCAATTTCATTCAAAAAATCTGCAGCAGCTCTAGAAAAAGGGGTTGAGAGATAAATTATCCCCAAGCTTTGCGTATACAGCATCAGCTCAACCTCATCATCGCGCGACAGGGCGCAGCGGGCCATTACCTCCCAGATCGAAACATCCGCATTGGGTGGAAAAATTTCTTTCGCCTCGTCGGTCATTTCATCTTCAATGAAATGGGTTTGATGTTTGATACATTCACAACCCGCCCCGTGCGCTAGGCGCACCATCTCTTTTGCAACGGCCAAATCGCCGCCATGGTTAATGCCAATTTCAGCAATTACCAAAGGCGGCAAGTTAGGGGCGATTTCACGGTGCGCAATCTTCATGTTCGAACCTTTGGGCAAATAGCGCACAAGCGCCGCGTTTTTGTTAATTAATAATGTTTGTCACAAGCCCTTGGCATCCGCAATCTCTTCGGATTATTCTAGCCCAAAATTACGCCTATCGGCTGAGCATCGCCGACAACCTGCCAAAGTGGCCCTGCACGTCAATTTTCTAAGGTTATAAGATGAGCTATAAATCAATACAAAAACGCACGTTAGAGATTTTGGATCAAAGCCAAGATGGCGACGCTATCAGCAAAATTTGTGATTTTGTCATTATTGCCTTTGTGATGTTAAATATTATCGGCGTGATTTTGGAAACAATGTCAGATTTTGAAGCTCGCTATCATCTTGAGTTTTACATTTTTGAAACGTTTAGCATCGCGTTTTTTACCATCGAATATTTCACACGCCTTTGGGCAGCGGGCGCAATGATCGATGGGGAAAGCTGGCGCGGTCGTGTGCGTTATATCTTTAGCTTTAACGGATTAGTGGATTTGGCCGCTACAGCACCTTTTTATCTGCAAATTCTGATGCCTGGTCTTGATCTGAGGGTCTTGCGAATTTTACGGCTCGTTAGGGTTTTTAAGCTCTCTCATTACTCAACCGCTATCGAAGATTTATTTTCTGCCGTCTACCAAGAACGCAAAGCGTTTATTGCGGCTATTTATCTCTTGTTGATTGCGGTGATTTTAACCTCAAGCTTAATGTATTTTGCCGAAACCACTCACCAGCCTGACAAATTCGGCTCAATTCCGGATGCAATCTATTGGTCTTTGATCACGTTGACCACGGTTGGCTATGGTGATGTCAGCCCCGTAACTGGGGTAGGGAAAATAATTGCTGTAAGTACCGCCTTTATGGGCGTTTGCGTCGTGGCCTTGCTCACTGGTATTGTAGCCAGCGCCTTTGCCAATCAAATTACGCGGCGCAAGGTGATTTTTGAATCGCAATTGCGCGAAGCGCTGAAAGACGGCACTATTGACGAAGATGAACAGATCTCGCTTGAAAATCTGCGTGTGGCTTTCAATCTTTCAGAAGAGCAAGTGGCCGAGTTTTATTTACAAGCGCAAAAAGAACAGCGCCAAAAAAAGCCTTAGGCGTGCAATTCACGCCAAAAGGTGGCCGTTAACAACACGTAAATAGTCACTATTTCAAGGCGACCCAAATACATCGCAGCGCAAAGAACGGTTTTTACAAAATCACTCAGCTCCGCAAAATTGCCCGAAGGGCCGATGATAGGCCCAATACCGGGCCCCACATTGGCAAGGGCAGTCAAAGCCCCGCTGGTGGCCGTTTGAAAATCTAAGCCGTCAAGTGTTAATAAAAGTGCAATTGCCCCAAAACTAATCAAAAACACCGTGAAAAAACCAATCACCCCCGAAACAACGCTGGGATCAATTATTGCGCCTTCATAGCGAATTTTAGTTACAGAGTGCGGGCTATAAAGTCCTTTAAGTTGGTTCCGCAAGGCATGAAAAAAGATGATCCAACGCATGGTCTTAACACCGCCCGAAGTTGAGCCCGTGCAGCCCCCAACTGCCGTGAGCACGAAAAAAGCCACAACTGCAAAGGGGCCCCATGCAACATAGTCGCTGGTATTGTAGCCCGTAGTTGTCACAATAGATACCACGTTAAAGGCCGCAAGCCGAAGCGCATCAAACACGGCGTAATCACCCGTAGAAATAAGCCAAACAGTCGTCAAAAAAATTACTATGGCAAAGCTAAACAAAAGCGTGGCTACCTGTTCGCTTTTAAAGGTACCTCGACTGAAAATACGAATGTAATAGACAAAAGGCAAAGCACCCAAAATCATAAAACCCGTGCAGGCCCATTGCAGAAATGCACTTTGAAAGTACCCAAAGGAAGCGTCGTAATTCGAAAAACCCCCCGTCGCCACTGTGGTCATGGCATGGATGGCAGCGTCAAAGAAATTCATCCCCCCAATCAGATAGATCAAGAAGCACAGAAAAATCAAAACTGCATAAATAATCAACGTAGCTGATGCAAATTTTGTGGCTGAAGTAAGCTCTTTTTCATCCTTATCGGAACTTTCCGTGCGAAAAAGCTGCATTCCTCCTACTTTCAAAATCGGCAAAAGCGCTATGCCCGTCACAATGAACCCAACGCCGCCAATGCTTTGCAACATAGCGCGCCAAATCAAAATGCCACGCGGTGTTTTATCTAGACCTGAAATTATGGTCGACCCAGTAGTTGTGACCCCTGACATTGCTTCAAACATTGCGTCAACCGCGCTAAATCCAAAAATATAAAAAGGAACAGCCCCCACAAAAGCGGCCGTCAGCCATACCGAAGTAGTCAAAATAAATGTATGAAGCCGTGACACCTGCCGCAAGGTTGAGGCAGTGGCCATCGCCAGCAAAAGCCCCAAAAGCCCCACCAACATGGCCGATTCCAAAAAAATCGACCCTGTACGGGGAAAGATAAACGCCACCAAAGCCATAAGGGCGGCAAAAAACATCATCACCAGGCCGTTGACATAAATCACAAAGCTCATAGCCGCATTCGCCTTTGGGTCTTAGGGCCAAACGTTATGCCAAAGGCCCCCCACGTTTGGACTATCTAAACCAAATACCCTCAAAATCAAAGCAGCCAATTGCACAAAGCTGTTCGCTTTCCTTGCAGCCTATGCGCTGATCCATTACTAAATCCTAAACAACAGCCAAAGGGTTAAAGATGCCTGGATATGAAGTTATAGGTAAAGAAGAACAACAAGCCGTTTGGGAGCTGTTCGAAGAGGGTGGCGTTTTGTTTGCCCATGGCTTTCAAGCACGGCGTAAACGGTTTCACGTGCGGGAATTTGAAGCCCAATTAGCGCAGCATTTTGGCGCTGATGACGCGCTTTGCCTTTCATCGGGTACAGCGGCCGTAAAAGTAGCACTAAAGGCCATGAATATTGGCCCTGGAGATGAGGTTATCACACAATGTTTTAACTTTATCGCGACCTTAGAAGCCATCGTCGATTGCGGTGCCCTGCCTGTGATTGCGGGGTCCGATCGGTCATTGAATATGGACCCCGACCAGATTGAGGCGCTCATCACGCCCCGTACCAAGGCCATCATGCCCGTGCATATGTTAGGCGTGAGTGCCGATATGGATCGTATTTTGGCGATCGCCGCCGCCCATAAACTTTATGTGATCGAAGATGCCTGCGAAGCCGTGGGTGGGCTTTACAATGGCCGCGCCCTCGGCACTCTGGGCGATATGGGCGTTTATAGTTTCGACTTTGGCAAAACCATCACAACAGGCGAAGGCGGTTTGATCCTTACTTCAAACCCCCACTTGGCCGAACGCGCACGCCAATATCATGACCATGGCCATCGCAACCTGCCCAATGTGCCACGTGGATTAGATACGGCGGGCCTGATCGGCTTTAACTACCGAATGGGTGAAATGAATGCGGTTGTGGGCAAGGTCCAGCTGGGCAAGCTTGCCACAATCATCACCCAAACCAAAGTGCGGTACCTTGCGCTTGATGCGGGCATTTCGTCAAATATGCTGCTAAAGCGGATGATCCCTGCCAAGGCAGAACCTGCATATGATACATTCATCTTTGAAGTTGAAAATGTCGTCTTACGCGAGGCCTTGATTGCGCGGTTAAATGAGTTGGGCTTTGGCACTAAAAATCTGCCAGATGCGATGAATTGGCACTGCTCGGTCTATTGGGACCATATGGGTTTTGATACCAGAACCGAAGCCGCCCTTGACACGCAAGCGCTATTGCTGCGCCAAATCGCCATCCCGATTGTGCTAGGAAAATCGGTCAAAGACTATGCTGATTTGGCAGCAGCTTGTGAGGAGCTGACACGTCAATGTTGATCATCGTGCCAGCAAGGGAGGGCTCAAAGGGCCTGCCTGGCAAGAATAGCCGTGACTTTTGTGGCCATGCGCTGATCGATTGGAGCCTAAGTGCCGCACTTTATCTGCAAGAGAAAATAGGCGGCGCATCCGTTCAAGTGACTACAGATTGCCCAATGATATTAGCCCTGGTCGCACGGAAGTACGGCAACAAGATCACCGCGCGCAAACGGCCTGCGGTGCTTTCATCAGACACCGCCGCAATGGCTGATGTGGTTTTAGATGCAGCCGATTTTTCTGGTATGGGTAGGGTGGGGCGCTATGTGCTTTTGCAGCCCACCTCTCCTTTAAGGCTACTGTCAGATCTGGAAAATTTCGCCAAACATGCGACGATGATGGGGGCGCAGGTCTCTTGCACCAGACCCGTCGAAGACCCCCATGATCTGATTGACATCACAAATGGCAAACCGCTGGTCGCAGCCCAACCCACCACAAGGCGCCAAGACCACAGTAGTTACTTGAGGTTTGTTGATGGTAGCCTTTATGCTGGTGATTTGACACAATTAGCCAAAACCCGCAGCTTTATGCCCACCCAAAAAACGGCTTTTGTGCCCTTAGACATTCCCCGCGCCATCGATATCGACACGGCACTTGATTGGCACATGGGTTTGGCCCTTTATGACTGGCTTATCAAGAAAGAGGTCCCGTTTGTCCGCCCCGCGCCCTGATCTTATCATCATAGGGGGTGGCTCTGCGGGATTAGAGGTGGCCCGCATCGCAAGCCGCGCCGGACGAAAGGTCACCCTGTTGGAAGAGGGTGTGGGTAAAGGTCGGAATTTTTTGCAGCTTGTGCCTTTATTGGTTGGTAAAATTATCGCCAATCCAAAATTCGCCAATCACGCGACAACTACCCCGCAAAAGGGGCTCGATCATCGGCAATTACCGGTTATTTTGGGGCGTGGGCTGGGTGGCTCTAGTAGGATTAATGGCAATGTGGCGGAGTGCGGCCCACGTGTCCGCTATGAAGATTCTTTTCCCTTTTGGCCCAAAAACATGATCGCACAAATTTTGGCAGGCCTTGACCGTTCGGGCCCATGCACGATCACCCGTCAAGACAGCTGGAGCGATGCGCTGTCTGGACTGTTCATCGCAAGCGCGGGGGCTGTGTTTCCCAAATCACAAGGATTTTTTGCCCCGAAAGTTTTAGGCGTACACACAAAAAGCGGCTTACGGTTTAACCATTTTGACGGATACCGCCTTACCGCTATTCACAAAAATATCTCGCTTATTCAGGGAGCGAAGGCAGTCAAACTTACCTTCGACAAAAAGAAAATCACCAGCGTGATCTATGAAAAAGCCGGCCAAAGACATGAGCTTTGCGCCGATGAAATTGTTGTTTCAGCAGGTGTTGTACAATCACCGCTTTTGTTAATGTATTCGGGAATTGGTGAGCCTGACGTTTTAAAACAGGCCAACATCACCTGCTTGCACCCGCTGAGGGCCGTGGGGCAGCACGTCAAAGATCATCCAAATATGCGCATTCCATTTGCAACACCTGGTCATAACACGCTTAACCAAAAGACGCGCGGTGCGGCAGCGTTGATCGAAGGGCTAAAATTCATTTTCGGGGCAAAAAACACAGTTTTGCGCGGCCCTGGCGCATCGGCAGGGGTGAATATTGCCCTAGATGATTTGGCTCACGATGCCGCGATTAGGTTACAACTTGTGCATTTTACGCAAGACCGCAGCGTAATTTCGCACAATGGTATTCAGTTTGAAAAGACCCAAAAAGCCTCGATTGGATTTGCGCCTCTATGGCCCAGCTCTGAGGGCAGCATCACCCTTGATGCCAACGGCCACGCGCTGATTGATCCTGGATTTTTGACCGATCCGCAAGATTTAATGGTGGCAAAAGCAGGTCTTGCGGCTGCCTATCAGCTAATCATGGCTATGGGCTTTCAGCCAGACCAGCTCCTGCCCGAAGAAAGCCAAGAAAGTTTTTTACGCAGTACTGCCTACTCAGGCTATCATCTTTTAGGATCAAACCGCATGGCGCTGACGCCCGACTTAGGTGTGGTGGGACCAGACTTTGAAACCTTTGGCTTAAAGGGCCTTTATATTGTTGACGCCAGCGTGATGCCCGACCATCTATCGTCGCATTCCTATTTACCAACCATCAGCATGGCGCGGTTTTTTGCGCACAAAAAAGGGTGGGAAAGCGCCATATGACCTACCCTAAACGCTTTATTGATCATATTTTCCTATTTTTTTATAGCGCCATTTCGACCCTGGGCCTGCCTGCGGTTTTGACCTATCTTTGGCACCGCGGACGCAAAGAGCCACTTTATTTTTCCGCCCTATCCGAAAGATTTGGCGGTGGTTCCGTGCCTTTTCGTGGGGCGGCCTGGATCCATGCCGTGTCGTTGGGCGAATTGCGCGCCGCACAGCCTCTTATTTCGGCGCTGTTAGGCGCAGGCGAAAAGATATTACTGACCACCATGACCGCCGCTGGACGCACAGCGGCCATGCAAAAATTTGATGTCCAGATCAATGATGGTCAGCTTCACGTCACTTGGGTGCCCATCGACGCGCCTTGGATTGTGCGGCGGTTTTTGCGTCGCCATAGACCAAAATTTGGAATGATTTTAGAGATTGAGCTTTGGCCTGGTCTGATGGCGGGAGCTAAAAGCTACAAAATTCCTATGATCATGGCGCAAGCGCAATATCCAATTCGCAGCTTTTTACGCGACAAGCCATGGCCTGCCCTGCGCAGACATTTGGTGCAGGGCTTTGCTCTGATCATGGCCAAATCCACAACCCACGCTGCGCGTTTTCAAGACTGTGGCGCCCCGAATGTGGTCGTGATGGGCGAATTGCGCTTTGATCTACCCGTTCCGCCCGCGCATTTAGCAGCGGCAAAGGCCCTACGTGTACGCCTTGCTGGGAGGCCGGTCTATTGCTTTGCGAGCACCCATCCGCAAGAAGACCCTTTGCTTGAACCAGTTTTAAAGGGCCTTAAAGACAGCGGTAAAAATCCATTCTTTATTTACGTGCCGCGCCATCCGTCCGAATTTAACGGCACATGGGGTACATTAGAAAATGCTGGTTTCAAACTACTGCGCAGGTCAAAAGATTTTACATCCGATCTAGCTTGCGACGTGGAATCATTCTCAGGATACGACGGTATTTTTGGCGACTCGATGGGTGAAATTAACTTTTACTTTGAACTTTCAGATCATGTTTTTATTGGCGATTCTTTCATTGACGAAGGTTCACATAATATTATCGAACCACTTCGCCTTTTAAAAACCGTTGCTGTGGGCCCAAGTATTTGGGGCATCGAGTATCCTGCAACCGAGGCATTGGAAGCCTCAGTCTTAACCCGCCATACGACACCAAAGGCCCTGCTTGATCATTGGTTGGCGGACACTTCAACCGATAAAAGCGTTAGGATAGCGGAATTTATCGTTGAACATGGCGGCGCAACACAGCGAGCCATAGCGCTTTTAAAGGCACATGGGTTCTTGCTATAGCTCTATAAAGCAATCAGTTAAATTGTTCACGCATCGAGTTGAACACAGATTGTTGATGCGCATTTCCAGTGCAGTCAGCAATAAAGCGGACTTTTTCTTTAACCGTGGTTTCATAACCTGAAAATGTCACCCCACCAAATTTGGGATCAAGTGCCAGGCGAAGTTTCTCAGACGAGAGCGCGCCAATTTTTGCCGCATCCTTGGTAAAATTGACTCGTCTGTTTGTTTTCGTTGTTTCGACAACAAAATAGGCCGAATCAATGCCGCATTTATTATCAAGGGTCACATGGGAAACTATAAGCCTGTCCTCCTGATCGATCGCCCAAAATACTAAGCCTCCCAACCCAAAAATGAACGCAATTACAGCAAATACAATTATAAAAATTCTTAAATTATCCATAGGGTTTTCCGATGATGAGAGCTACCGCCACCTGTGCAATTTTAATACCAGAAAGACCACAATAAACCAAAGCAGCCCAAATTATTTAAATGGGCTGCTTTTATTTTCACGATTCTGTTGGGCCGCCGGCGTCTTTCCAAGCAGAAAATCCGCCAACATTAAGAACATTCTTATAGCCCATTTCTTGCAAAGTCTTGCCCGCAAGTGCCGCCTGCCCGCCTGCGCCGCATACCAAGCAGATGCGTGCATCTTTGTTTAAAACTGGGTTGAAATGTGGGGTCGCATCATCGGCTGCAAACTCCATAAAGCCGCGGGCAATGCGCAATGCGCCCTTAATCGTTCCCGATTTTGCGATATCACCACTGTCGCGCACATCAATAAAGACTGTCTCGCCGTCACTATGAAAGGCCATCGCCTCAGTTGCAGGAATTCGTTTCACCAATTTATTGGCGTCTTCGAGATAATGTTGGGCGGTTTTCATGTGCTACCTTTCAAAAAAATTTATCATTTTAATATCAGAGGCTACGCGCCGTTTTACAAGAACCTAAGTAATTTTCTTTGCCTGAAGGTCGCAGTTTGTCGGTTGTAACGCCTATGCTTTGTTGCCACCATCGCCCAAACTGACATTGGAGGGAAAAATGACCACACAAAGGCTTTTGGGAAAACGCGTTTTGGTGACGGCCGCGGGTCAGGGGATTGGCCGCGCCAGCGCCTTGGCCATGGCAAATCAGGGCGCACAGGTTTTTGCAACCGACGTGAATGAGGCGGCTCTTTCTTCATTGACCCAAGAGGGCAAGGGTCAAATTGAAACCTTTGGCTTAGATGTTCGCTCAGAAGATAGTGTGGCCCTAGGGGTGGCTCGCGCCCAACCCGATGTTTTATTTAATTGCGCGGGCTTCGTGCATAATGGCACGGTTTTACAAGTCACCGACCAAGAATGGGATTTTGCATTTGACCTGAATGTCCGATCTATGCTGCGAACCATTCGGGCCGCATTACCGGGCATGATCGCACGCGGCGGTGGATCTATTATTAATATGTCTTCGGCCTGCTCGTCTGTGATTGGAGCGCCAAATCGTTTTGTCTATGGCACTACCAAAGCCGCCGTGATTGGCCTGACGAAATCAGTGGC
>DPZQ01000096.1:10954-11637 GCA_003536295.1 Rhodobacter sp.
ACCGCCACAGGCGATTATGAAAAAGCGATGAAAGCCTTTGTCGCGCGCCAACCCATGGGCCGACTGGCAACTGCTGAGGAAATCGCCGCCCTGGTGGTTTATCTGGCCTCCGACGAAAGCGCCTTCATCACAGGCCAACCCCATATCATCGACGGTGGGTGGTCAGGCTAAGGAGCAGTCAGTCACCTATCATGAATTTGGTCCAAGACGACAGCGCCCATACTGAGGGCCGACTCATGTAGTTAAGAGCGCTTGGTTGGATTAACGCTGTCTGATTGGACGCAGGACATTTGTACCGCGGTGTCGTCCCGCGTGTGCAAAGAGAGGCGACAGGAGCAGGATACAAGGTCCATTCAATGGATGTCCTGCGCTCGTTGAAGTTGTCAGTCATAGCAGCTTTGGCGTTGAGTGCGTTGCTATAAAGGTGGCGAGTAAAGCTTTGAGAGTGACCCCAGCTACCTCAATAAGAGGTTTCGCTTATGACAGGCAGTAGCAACTCGGATGAGGTGAACTGTTATATCAAGGCTCAAGTAGCCTTGGTATGACTACACAATCTGGATGAGATCCCACTAGAATATATCCCATTAATCAACTGAGATTAAAAAGATGCGCAATATGTGATGCAAGAGCGCAAGCGAATGCGGAACATATAAGCAGCAGCGATGCCGTAGGCTGAGCTTGAA
>DPZQ01000087.1:0-1904 GCA_003536295.1 Rhodobacter sp.
AACTTAAAGTATGAGGTTCTAGCCATATCGTTTTTCACCAAGCAAATGGCATGCAGATTAATTAAAAAATAGATTACGGCAAAATGACACGCCAAAATGCAAAAAACTGAATTGATCTTGCAAAAGAAAACTTTCGGTCAAATAGGTATTATTTTTGTGAAATAACCACTCATGAATACACAGTCAGAACTAAGTATTATTAAGTCTTGTTAACTGTTTATAATCGACCTTGTTAAGTCTGACAACGATTTCAGCTGAATGCCTTCAGGACCAAAATTGGCATCATTAAGCCATAGGTTAAATGCAAGCTTTATCTGTGGCCACTCTAGATCAATTCCAGCATACCAAGCGGTATCACGATTACGGCCTTTCACAATCGACATTTGCCGAAACACACCCTCATAAGATAATCCTAAACGCAAAGCCGCATTGCGTGACGGCAAATTAAGGGCATCACATTTCCATTCATAACGGCGATAGCCCGCGTCAAACGCCCATTGCATCATCAAAAACATCGCTTCGGTCGCGGCTTTAGTCTTTTGAAGCGCTGGCGATAGGCAAATATGACCAACTTCTATAGAGCCCGCACTAGGATTAATGCGCAAATAACTGGCAACACCCATCGCCTTTTGGCTTAATTTATCAATTATTGCGTAAAAGATCGGATCTTTGCCATCCACTTTTCGATTAATCCAATCGCCATAATCGTTGACCGTGTCAAAAGGCCCATAGGGCAAGTATGTCCAAAGCGCATCTGCCTTGTCAAAAGCTGCAAACAGGTCAGCGGCGTGATCTTTGCGGTTCAAAAGATGCAACTCAACGTGCGTTCCACAAAGACTGTCACCCGCGGGCCAAACAGGTTCAACCCAATTTTCAACGGGCCAACCCACTATAGGTTTTGACGCCATGGTTACCCTGCCCTAATCGCGCGGAATAACCCGCAAACCAAGTTCGCGTAGTTGCTCATTCATCGGCTCCGAAGGGGCCCCCATTAACAGATCTTCAGCACGTTGGTTCATTGGGAACATAATCACTTCACGGATGTTTGCCTCATCGGCCAACAACATGACGATGCGATCAATACCTGCCGCACAGCCGCCATGCGGAGGTGCGCCATATTTAAAGGCTTTAACCATGCCGCCAAATCTTTTTTCGACTTCAGAGTTAGGGTAGCCTGCCAATTCAAAGGCCTTAAACATCACTTCAGGCCGATGATTACGTATCCCGCCCGAGATCAGCTCATACCCATTACAGGCAAGGTCATATTGATAAGCGTAGACTTCCAAAGGATCTCCCATGAGCGCCTCAAGCCCGCCTTGTGGCATAGAGAATGGGTTATGGGAAAAGTCGATTTTACCTTCGGCAGTTTTTTCGTACATCGGAAAGTCAACTATCCAAGCAAAACGGAATGTATCCGTTTCGGTCAAGCCCAGTTCCCGCCCAATTTCATTACGCGCCCGCCCAGCAACCGCTTCAAACGCGTCAGGCTTCCCACCCAAGAAAAACGCTGCGTCACCCACACCCAAGCCTAACTGCTGGCGAATGGCTTCTGTGCGTTCGGGGCCAATATTTTTAGCTAAAGGCCCTGCAGCCTCAAGCCCGGATCCATCTTCGGCGTTGCGCCATAAGATATAGCCCATGCCAGGCAAACCTTCTTTTTGGGCAAACGCATTCATCCGATCACAAAACTTGCGTGATCCGCCTGTCGGGGCTGGGATGGCTCGGATTTGTGTGCCTTCTTGCTCAAGCAATTTTGCAAAGATAGCAAAGCCGCTGTCGCGGAAATGTTCCGAGACAATCTGCATTTGAATCGGGTTACGCAAATCAGGCTTATCTGAGCCATACATTAAAAGACTGTCGCGGTAAGCAATACGCGGCCACTCAGTTGACACGACTTTGCCATT
>DPZQ01000087.1:1920-3934 GCA_003536295.1 Rhodobacter sp.
TCAACAAACGACATTTCAATGTCTAGTTGATAAAAGTCGGTTGGGCTGCGATCGGCACGGGGGTCTTCATCGCGAAAGCAGGGGGCGATTTGGAAATAACGGTCAAAGCCCGCCACCATAATCAGCTGTTTAAACTGCTGTGGCGCTTGGGGTAGCGCATAGAACTTTCCTGGGTGCAAGCGGCTTGGCACCAAGAAATCCCGCGCGCCTTCTGGGCTCGATGCGGTAATAATTGGAGTTTGAAACTCATTAAACCCTTGATCCCACATGCGATTGCGAATTGAGCGCACCACATTTGAGCGCAGCATCATATTGGCGTGTAGTTTTTCTCGCCTTAAATCCAGGAAACGATAGGTGAGGCGGGTTTCTTCTGGGTAATCAACATCGCCAAAAACAGGCATCGGCAATTCATCGGCCATGCCTAATATTTCAAAACCCGTGGCATAAACTTCAATTTCACCTGTGGGCAATTTAGGATTTATCAGACTTGCATCACGCGCCTTTACCTTGCCAATGATAGAAATCACCCATTCGGCGCGGCATTTTTCGATATCTGTAAAGACCGCGCTGTCACTATCGGCGATCACTTGGGTAATGCCGTAATGGTCGCGCAAATCTACGAACAACACTCCACCGTGGTCACGTACACGGTGCACCCACCCTGAAAGTCTCACCTCTTGGCCGACTTGGTCTTTTGTTAATTCGGAACAATTATGGCTACGATAGGCGTTCATGTCAGGCCCTTCCCAAGGCGAATTTCTGGTTCGATACACCCTTTGACAGCGATAAAGTCAAGGGGTTGGCGTGATTATCCGTAGTGATGCAGGGGCGTTCCTGCCAATGCACACATGTTCAAAAGACCCCGAGGCGTGATTGCGGGTGTCACAATATGGGCACGGTTGGCCATGCCCATCAAAATGGGTCCAACCTCGAGCCCGCCTGCTTTAAACTTAAGCATGTTGCGTGCAACATTTGCCGCGTCGGTATAGGCAAAGACTAAAATATTGGCCGCCCCCTGCAAACGCGTTGCGGGAAAAACCCGTTGGCGCAGCACAGGATCAAGCGCTGCGTCGGCCGACATTTCGCCCTCGTAAACAAAATCAACGCCGCGTTGATCTAAAATTTCAAGAGCTGCACGCATGCGGCGACCTGAGTCCGTGTCCAGATTGCCAAAATTTGAATGCGAACACATGGCAACCTTTGGCTCAACCCCAAAGCGGCGGGCATGACGGGCAGCGCCACAAATACTATCGGCAATTTGCAAGGGTGTTGGCACCGCATTCACCTGCGTATCGGCAATGAATAAGGGCCCGTCTTCTTGGATCATCAGGGAAAGCGCCCCAACGGGTGACTTCCCATCGCGTCCAAGGACTTGATTGACATAATTTAAATGCCATAAATATTGCCCGAATGTGCCGCAAATCATACTGTCTGCGTCATTGCGATGCACCGCCACTGCCGCAATTGCGGTTGAGTTGGTGCGCATGATGGCGCGCGCTATATCGGGGGTGACGCCGTTGCGCTCTAGTAATTGGTGATAGCTTTGCCAGTAGTCGCGGTAACGGCTGTCTGACTGCGGGTTTATCACCTCAAAATCCTTATCGGGGCGAATAGAAAGGCCTGCCCTTTCGCAGCGTTGTTCAATCACGTCAGGGCGACCAATCAAAATGGGTTTATCGGTCATTTCTTCCAAAATAGCGCTGGTTGCACGCAAGACACGCTCATCTTCACCCTCGGCGAATATAATGCGGCGGCTGGTTGAGCGTGCGGCCTCAAAAACCGGACGCATGATCATGGCAGATTTGAAAACTGATCCATCTAACCGTTCACGGTAGGCCGCCATATCTTCAATGGGTCGGGTTGCCACGCCTGTGTCCATCGCCGCCTTGGCCACAGCACAAGCAACCACACCCATCAGGCGGGGATCAAAAGGTTTTGGGATCAAATAATTGGGGCCAAAGGTCATAGGTTCACCTTGGTAGGCGGCGGCCGCCTCAGCGCTGGTGGTGGCGCG
>DPZQ01000224.1 GCA_003536295.1 Rhodobacter sp.
TAAATTATGCGAAGCAGTTTGTCCTGCGCAGGCCATCACCATTGACGCCGAGCCGCGCGAAGACGGCTCGCGGCGCACCACGCGCTATGACATTGACATGACCAAATGTATTTATTGCGGTTTTTGCCAAGAAGCCTGCCCCGTTGATGCAATTGTTGAAGGCCCTAATTTTGAATTCTCAACTGAAACGCGCGAAGAATTATTCTATGACAAAGATAAATTGCTCGACAATGGTGCGCGTTGGGAAGCTGAGATTGCCCGCAATTTGGAATTGGATGCGCCCTACCGATGAGTGATGATCTGACCAAAATGTTCGAAAGCTTTATGAAGCAGGGCCAAGATATGGCCAGCGCATTCGCACCAGCGATGGAGACATTCGACCCTAAGGGTTTTGAAAAAGTTTTCCCAACACTAAGCCCCGAATTGATGGAGCTGTGGTTTGGCAAAACCCTAAACAGTGGTGGGCTTGACGCGCGCACCCGGCTCTTGGTGACCATTGCCGCGATGACGGTGCTGGGGGCTGGGGCCGAGCCGCAACTGCGGATCACCCTTCGCCACGCTTTAGCTGCCGGCGCAAGTCAGCGCGAAATTGCCGAAGTGATCTATCAAATGAGCATGTTTGGCGGCCTGCCAGCCACGAATAAGGCGCTTGAAATCGCCCAATCGGTCTTTGCCGGAGAGGAGAAATCCAAATGACAGTCGCAGATATTGCCTTTTACAGCTTTGCCGTTGTGGTTGTTTTTGCCGGCCTAATGGTAACGGTGTCGCGCAATCCTGTTCATTCGGTTTTGTGGCTGATTTTGGCCTTTCTTTCATCTGCGGGCTTGTTTGTTTTGCTGGGCGCAGAATTTGCGGCCATGCTTTTGATCATCGTCTATGTGGGCGCGGTCGCGGTGTTGTTTTTGTTTGTGGTGATGATGTTGGACATCGATTTTGCCGCCCTTAAAGGTGAGATGTCGCGCTACATGCCACTGGCGCTGTTGATTGGAGTGATTTTGTTGTTGCAATTCGGGTTGGCTTACGGGGCTTGGGTGCAAGCGGACGGGGCCTTGGGGTTGCGTGCAGCCGTTACACCTGACATGGCGCAAGTGGAAAATACCCGTGCCTTGGGCCTTTTGATCTATGATCAGTATATTTTGCTCTTTCAACTTGCGGGTTTGATTTTGCTGGTTGCGATGATCGGGGCGATTGTTTTGACGCTGCGCCACCGTGGCGATGTGAAACGCCAAAATGTTCTGCATCAGATGTGGCGAGATCCGGCTAAAGCCATGATTAAGAAAAATGTAAAACCGGGGCAGGGGCTTTAACCTGTTTGAAGGCGGGTTCATCCGCGTAATTGATGGGGCACTGGGCCCAAAGGAACGAAAATGGTTGGATTAGAACATTATTTGGCAGTGGCGGCGGCTTTGTTTGTTATCGGCATTTTCGGTTTGTTTTTGAACCGCAAGAACGTGATTGTCATCTTGATGTCCATCGAACTGATGCTTTTGGCGGTGAATATCAATTTTATCGCCTTTTCAAGCTATTTAGGCGATTTGGTGGGGCAGATTTTTACCATGTTCGTTCTAACGGTGGCGGCTGCAGAAGCTGCGATTGGCTTGGCTATTTTGGTAAGTTTCTTCCGTACCCGTGGAACGATTGATGTCGAAGACGCAAATGTAATGAAGGGCTAAACCATGGTAACGCTGATACTTTTCGCGCCGCTTTTGGGGGCTTTGCTCTGCGGTTTTGGCTGGCGCTTTTTGGGCGAGAAAATGAGCCAGGTTTTGACCACGGGCTTGGTGTTTTTTGCTGCCGCTTTATCGTGGACCGTGTTTTTCACCTTGGGCGATGAAACAACGCATGTCGTTTTACTGCGGTGGATTGAAAGTGGCTCTTTGTCGACCGATTGGGGCATTCGCCTTGACCGTTTAACGGCGATTATGCTGGTGGTGGTCAACTCGGTCTCGGCGTTGGTACACCTTTATTCCTTTGGCTATATGGCGCATGACGATAATTGGTCTGAAAAGGAACATTACCGCGCGCGCTTTTTTGCCTATTTGTCATTCTTTACCTTTGCGATGCTGATGCTGATCACCTCTGACAATTTGGTGCAGATGTTTTTTGGGTGGGAAGGTGTGGGCGTGGCCTCGTATCTGTTGATAGGTTTTTATTATAAAAAACCATCGGCGAATGCAGCCGCGATCAAGGCTTTTGTCGTCAATCGCGTCGGGGATTTTGGTTTTGCGCTTGGGATTTTTGCGCTTTACTTTTTGACCGACAGCATCAAACTTGATGATGTGTTTGCCGCCGCGCCGCATTTGGCCGAGGTTGAGATTGGCTTTCTTTGGGGTAGCTTTAACGCGGCAAACTTGATTGGCGTCCTACTGTTCATCGGTGCGATGGGCAAGTCAGCCCAGCTTGGGTTACACACGTGGTTACCCGACGCGATGGAGGGACCAACACCTGTCTCTGCGCTGATCCACGCCGCAACAATGGTGACCGCGGGGGTCTTTTTGGTCTGCCGCATGTCTCCGATTATGGAATTTGCACCCGATACGATGAATTTCATCGTCTTCCTGGGCGCTTCGACGGCCTTCTTTGCGGCAACCGTTGGACTTGTGCAAAATGACATAAAACGGGTGGTTGCTTACTCAACCTGCTCGCAGCTGGGATATATGTT
>DPZQ01000052.1:0-1590 GCA_003536295.1 Rhodobacter sp.
TTGCGTTTTATAAATTTCAAACGTCATTTAAGCAGAGATGCAATTAAAACGTCTTGAACGTTAGTGTCGTTAAAGTTCGTTCAATTCCGCTGATGTCCAAGATGGTTTTATTCAAAAAGAGGCCAATATCTTGGTCATCAGGGGGAAAAAGCTTCATTAGTAAGTCGAAATCTCCGCTTGTAGAGTATAACTCAGAATGAATTTCTCTTCTGCATATCTCCTCTGCAACATTATAAGTCGTTCCAGGTTTACAGCGGATTTGAACAAATATACACGTCATTTAATCTCTTCCATTTTGAAATTATTTTATATCATCGGCGATTATTTAAACATTAATATAAAGCATAAAACTAATTATCTTGATACAAAAGAATGGCAATAATTTATTGGATGTATTCATTTTTGAATGGCAAACAAAACCTAACGTCAGTCCCTCATCAAATCTACTAAAACTAATCAAATAGTGGTTAAAAAGGCTTTGATATTTATTGAATAATTATATTCAAAGCATGGGAGACAAGGGGTAATCGTTAGCTTTGAACGTGACAGTAATTGATAAGAAAGCTTTTACAATATGAAATCAAAATCAAAATTAGACGAAGTACTGGACGGAGCTGAAACTAATTTCATCAAAAAAATGAGCTACACTGATTATCTTAATTTAGATCAAGTTTTAGGTGCGCAGAAACCTATTAGTAATACTCATGATGAAATGTTGTTTATTATCCAACATCAAACTACTGAGCTTTGGATGAAGTTAACTTTACATGAACTGTGCGCAGCAAGGCTGGCAATTCGAAATGACAATTTTCATAACGCATTTAAAATGTTAAGTAGAGTTGCTAAAATTATGGAACAATTGAATGGATCTTGGGATGTGTTACGGACCATGACGCCAAGCGAATATACTGCATTTCGTGATGATTTGGGCATATCATCTGGATTTCAGTCTTGGCAATATCGGCTAATAGAATATGTGGCTGGAAATAGAAATGTAGCTATGAGTAAGCCTCATGGGCATCGCCCTGATTTGATAGCGCTGCTTGAGAAAGAACTTTCGCTGCCAAGTATCTACGATGAATCAATTGCAGCGCTCGCAAGGTCAGGGCTATATATTTCCCCAGATGTATTGCAGCGGGATATAAGGCTGCCACATGTTACTCAGGCATGCGTTCGAAGTGCATGGGCACAGGTTTACAAAAATCCAGATAAATATTGGACTTTGTATGAGTTGGCCGAAAAGCTAGTGGATTTTGAAGATTACTTTCGACGGTGGAGATTTAACCATGTTACAACTGTCGAGCGTGTAATAGGATTTAAGCGTGGAACCGGCGGGACGGGTGGTGTGTCATACCTAAAGCGCATGTTAGAAATAGAGTTATTTCCAGAACTTTGGCATGTCAGAACAGAACTTTAGCAGACGCCCCGCTCTATTTGCATCAAGTTTTTTGAACCCGCCTATGGCTAAATTATAGTATTAGTAAAAAGGTTTTTGCTGTCTTGATACTGCAATGTTGGGATGCGAATTTTGTTTACGTCTTTAGGTCGAAAAATTGACTTTGGTTTATTATCAGCCAACTATCCTGTTAA
>DPZQ01000052.1:1602-9954 GCA_003536295.1 Rhodobacter sp.
CAAGCACATGAAAAGTATGTAAAAAATTCCACTAAATATCGTCTATTTTAAACTTAGATTTCGTAGATTTAGCCAACGCGTTATAATTTTGTAATAAATGCACACCAATAAGGCGTACTTTAGCTTACGCGATGGGGCTTTTCTTCAAGGTTTGCGCAATTAGGCGGGCTACGTCTGCAACTTCTCCGATGGCGGGCAAAAGAGCACCCTCAAAACCGGCCTCGCACAACGCTTCCGGCACGTCCTTGAGCACATGGCTCGCGCGCAGCGCAAAGAATGGCAAGCAAAGCGCTTGTCCCAAATTTTTGGCACTTTGAGAAAGTTTTGGTTCTTCTTCAATATATCCCGTGACCACGGATTTAAATGGCGTGAGAGCCCGCAGCTTGGCAGCTACAGCCTCGGTTTGCTCATAAGAGGCACGCGTTACTTGAGAGCCGTGCGCCGCGAGAAGAAGTTGCGTATCCTTAGGCGCATAGCCTGCCGTTTCTGCAGCGCGAAGTGCGGTTTTTACCATTAAGCTTGGCAGCTCGGGCGCATGGCCAAAGGCTTTATGTTGGAAGGCATGATTGCGCCCTAATGCCTTTAGGCGTTTGGGTAGTGCGATACGGGTGAAATAACCCTCGGCCATAAAGAACGGATAAATCACAGCGTCGGGTAGGCTCGTCAGGGTCGCTTCAAGCTCACCTTTAGCCGCAAGTGTGGTGCCACTCACCTGCCAATCGGGTGCCCAAAACCTAACCCGCACAGCAAGGGCTTGAATGGCCCGCTCTTGGGTTTGAGGATCTGAAGGCGCACCATGCGACACAAGGATCGCTTGCTGCTCCATTAGACCATCATTTCCTTAGTTGCGGTAAGCTTAACCTTGGGGTAATCGCGGGTAATTCGGTCGATATCCCACTGCAAGCGGGTTAAAAAAACAACATCGCCGTCGCTATCTTGGGCTATGTGGCCTTTGTTAACATTTACAAAACGCTCAACCTCGGCCTTTTCGCCCGAGACCCACCGCGCAGATGTGAAGGCACTGGGTTCAAAGCGCACTGGCAGTGCGTATTCTTGTTCAATTCGGCTGGCTAAGACCTCGAACTGCAATGCACCAACCACACCAACCACATAGCCCGACCCAATCATCGGCTTAAATACTTTGGCGGCGCCCTCTTCAGCAAATTGCAAAAGTGCCTTTTCCAAATGTTTGGCTTTCATCGGATCGGTAGCACGCACGCCTTGTAACAGTTCGGGCGCGAAGGATGGGATGCCCGTAAAATGTAGTACTTCACCCTCGGTCAAAGCGTCACCAATGCGTAATTGTCCGTGGTTCGGAATGCCGATGATATCACCAGCCCAAGCTTCTTCGGCCAATTCGCGGTCAGCAGCCAAAAACAAAACAGGGTTAGAAATGGCTATCGGCTTTTTTGTTCTGACATGGGTCAATTTCATACCACGTTCAAAATGCCCCGAGGCCAAACGCACAAAGGCCACGCGGTCTCGGTGCTTTGGGTCCATATTTGCTTGGACTTTAAAGACAAAGCCCGTTACGGCACTTTGTTCGGGGGCAATCTGGCGTTCTCGGGTTTTTTGGATTTGAGGTTCCGGGCCATATTTGGCCATGCCATTCATCAGCTCTTTCACGCCGAAGGAATTGATCGCCGAGCCGAACCAGATCGGGCTCATATGCCCTTCTAAAAAAGCTTGGCGGTCAAATTTTGGTAAAAGCGCATCGACCATTTCTAAATCTTCGCGCAATTTTTTTAATTGCATGGGCGGCACATATTCGGCCAATTTGAGATCATTAAGCCCATCGATTTTAATTGATTCCACCACCCGATTTCGGTCGGCGCGGTCCATCAATTCGAGCCGGTCATGCAAAATATCATAGCAACCCAAAAAATCGCGCCCCATACCGATTGGCCATGAGGCGGGGGCCACATCAATGGCCAGATTTTGTTGAATTTCGTCAATTATTTCAAATGTATCTCGGCTTTCACGATCCATTTTATTGCAAAAAGTCAAGATTGGCAGGTCGCGCAAACGGCAAATTTCAAACAGTTTACGGGTTTGGCTTTCGACGCCTTTTGCCCCATCAATCACCATGATAGCGGCATCAACTGCTGTAAGCGTGCGGTAGGTATCTTCGGAAAAGTCCGAGTGTCCGGGCGTATCAACCAAGTTGAAGCGAAAGCTTCCAAACTCAAATGACATTGCTGAGGCCGAAACGGAGATACCTCGGTCTTGTTCCATTTTCATGAAATCGGAGCGGGTGCGGCGTGCTTCGCCTTTGGCGCGCACTTGACCGGCCATTTGAATGGCGCCACCGAACAGCAAAAACTTTTCGGTCAAAGTTGTCTTGCCCGCATCAGGGTGTGAAATAATCGCAAATGTCCGGCGACGGGCAATTTCGGCTGGTAGGGTGGGGCGATTTGTATGTTCTTTCATACGTGCCATTTAGCGCAACTCTGAGCCTTCGTCCACTGTTCAGCGTACGGATCTGTCGTACAGGTTTTACTGTGGCACAAAATGTAGGCATTAGGGAAAGATCTGGAGTGTGGGTGCGCAGCTGCTGGATTTTGTGACTGAGCAGATTTGGCTAGGTCGCATGATGGGACATCAGGCTTTCGGCACAAACCCCTTTGACAAAGAGAAAAAAGCATAACATATTTGTTGCAGTGCAAATAGATGCCGTCGGTGTCAGTGGGGTCTAGCGCCCAAAGCATCGCTTCATAGTTGGCCAGCTTGAGGGCTGGGCAAGTGTAGTTGATTTTGCCGCAAGACCAAACTCACAGCACAGCCACCTACTCTCATTGGAATGATGAAAAGCTAAATTTCCCACAATGCTGTTGAGAAAAACAGATCAAACATTCTAAGGGTAGTGCGCCGCTTGGGTGAGTTGAAATAGTCTCCTGTTCGCTCAAATATTGCAAAGCCCTTTATCGAAGGGAGTGTGTTACCGTGCGCAGAGGCAAAGCAAAGCGGCACATCAAGTAGGATTTCTAAAAACATACCATATGTTGAAAGCTCATGATCTGCTAATAAATAACTTCGGCAGCGCTGGGAATGGCAATATGTGTTCCAAAAAGCAGTTTTGCCCGATAGTAATCAAAGAAGTACTCGGGGTGCACCTTCTTGGTTGACCAAAGTCATATTCGCAAGCAGTTGAGGGGCTTGGTCTTCGCCTTGAAAATCATTTGGAGAATGTTTGAGATTAGGTCACTTACACTGAATATAAAGATATTCAACGGCCCAAATCCTTTTATATGCAAGGCTTGCTGATTTTTTCGATGGATGATATAAATTTTGATGAAATTAATCGGAATATTCTGTGAGCGTGCAATCCAATTCACCAACTGATCCGCCGCCCATCCGGCTGATTGTTGAAGCTCTTAGCCGTCGCTATGGCGAGGATAGTGTTGTTTCAGATCTTAGTCTTTTGGTGCGAGCGGGGCAGGTCACCTGTCTACTGGGCCCTTCAGGTTGTGGAAAGTCAACGACCTTGCGTATGATTGCGGGGGTGGAAAATCCTAATTCGGGGTACATCAGTATTGATGGACGAACCGTTTTTGGGGGGGGGCATAATCTGCCCCCGGAGGCGCGATCGGTCGGTTTGATGTTTCAAGATTTTGCACTGTTTCCGCATTTGACGGTGGCGCAAAATGTTGCCTTTGGCCTTAGGGGTACGCGCGCTGACAAGGCCCGGCGCGTGGATGATTTGCTTGAGAAAGTTAATCTAAGCGGCTTTGGCGACAAACATCCCCATGCTCTTTCGGGGGGCGAGCAGCAGCGCGTTGCACTAGTGCGGGCGCTTGCGCCAAGCCCCAAAGTAATGCTGATGGATGAGCCCTTCTCTGGTTTAGATAATCGTTTGCGTGATGCGATCCGGGATGCCACCCTGACCATCTTAAAAGAGGCTGGGGCGGCAGTATTGTTGGTCACGCATGACCCTGATGAAGCGCTGCGCATGGGTGATGAAATTGTGCTAATGCGCAAGGGCAAAACCGTGCAAAAAGGCGCACCCTATCATATTTACAACACGCCTGCTGACCGCGAAAGCGCAGCATTTTTTAGTGATATAAACGTGATACAGGGAGTTTCTAAAGGGGCTTTGACCAATACTCCTTTTGGGGCCTTTTTGACTCCAGGGTTGGCCGAAGGGGCTTTGGTGGATATTGTGATCCGTCCCCAACATCTGAAGATTGATTTTGACCGCGCAGGCCGGGGTCCGAATCCGACAACGCAAGATGGCACGCCCGCCCGGGGTACCGTAGTACGCGCGCGTTTTTTAGGGCGCGAAAGTCTCGTTGAGTTTGCGATGGACGGGCCGGATCCTTTGCGGCTGACCGCGTTGGTGCCTGGTGTTTTTTTACCCAAGCTTGGCACCCCGCTGTGGCTGATGTTACGACGCGACAAATGTTTTGTCTTTGGCACCAAGCCGAAAAAAACTTAAATATCCTCGGGACGCAGCGGCAGAGCTGGACCAAATTTGGCGCTGAGGCTCAGCTGAGCTTGGCGGTATCTGTGATTGGGACTTTGCGCCAATAGGTTTAGGGCCTCAAGCAGGGCCTCTCCCTCTTCCGTAGTCAGTATCATCGGCGGTAGGGTGATGGGGCCGCGCAAGACATACCCCACGCCGCGCTCGCCCATGATGGGCAGGCCTGCGCGCGTTAGTTCGGCCATGTCGCGCCATATTGTTCGCACCGACACACTAAAATGGGCTGCTAAAGTGTGGGCGCGATGCAAATCACCGTCGCGAAGGTGCTGGATCAGATAAAAAAGCCTATCATTGCGGTTCATTTGGACGTGTCCTCAAAGCACAAGCTAATGTTAACTTATCTCAGACTTACTGACAACATACTGTCAGCAAGCTTTCCAAAGCCCATTTAATTTAGTTCAACTGTCCAAAATTATGTGGGAATGTGCGGTTCGCGGCGGTGGCTAATCGCCACCCGAAACCGCCAAAGCGTATATGACAGGAGAGAGTGATGTTAAACAATATAGGCCTTCCAGGTATTATTTTAATTGCGGTTGTTGTGTTGGTCATGTTTGGCCGTGGCAAAGTTTCAAGCCTGATGGGCGAAGTTGGTAAAGGGATCAGCGCCTTTAAAAAAGGCATCAAAGAAGAGACCGCCGAAATCAAAAAAGACGAAGCTGAAGCGCGGGACGTGACGCCCGAAGCCGAAAAAGACAAAGTCTAATTTGCGGCAACGACTTAATCATTAGGCGGACAAAGCATGTTTGATATCGGCTGGACCGAAATGTTAATTATTGGCATCGTGGCATTGATTGTCATAGGCCCAAAAGATTTGCCGGATATGTTTCGCACATTGGGTAAATTTACAGCCAAGGCGAAATCCATGGCGCGTGACTTTCACCGCGCAATGGACGCTGCCGCCGATGATGCGGGCGTTAAGGATGTTGCTAAAGACCTTAAAAACATCAGTTCACCCAAAGCGATGGGGCTTGATGCTTTAAAAGGGGCTGCCAACCAATTTGAAGGTTGGGATCCATTGAAGGCAGCCAAAGAAGCAACCCAAACCCATGAAAAGCTGTCAGCTGAAGAGGTGGCAAGTATTGCCAAAGCGTCCGCAAGACGTACTAAAGCAGAAGCCTCCGCCGCGACCGCAGGTAGTAGTGCTGCCGCTAAGGCGCCCGCAAAAACGGCAGCCCCAAAAGTTGTGGCGCCTAAAGTCGCCACAAAAGCGGTGACATCAAAGCCCAAAACTCCAAAAGCCACACCTAAGGCCACGAAATCTGCTCCCAAAACTACCAAAGGTGAGCTATGAGCCCGCAAGACAATCAGGAAAATCTAGAAGAAAGCGCCGCCCCCCTGATCGAACATTTGGTCGAGCTACGCAATCGCATCGTTTATTCCTTGATTGCTTTTGTAGTGGGGATGCTGATTTGTTATTTAGTTTGGAACCCGATCTTTAACTTTTTATCCGAACCGATTTGTAATGCCCTAACGGGACGCGGTCAAAGCTGTGGTTTGATTTTAGTTAAGCTGCAAGAAGGATTTTTTGTGGCAATTCGTATCTCCTTCATGGGGGGATTCGCTTTAGCCTTTCCTGTGATTGCCTTTCAAATGTGGCGGTTTGTGGCGCCTGGCCTTTATAAGAATGAAAAGGGGGCTTTTTTGCCATTTTTGCTGGCCTCGCCGGCCATGTTTATTTTGGGGGCCGCCTTTGCCTTTTATATTGTGCTGCCCATTGCCTTTAATTTCTTTTTGAATTTTCAACAGTCGATGATCACCAATGACATAACCGCAGAACCCGTTGCCGGAACGGCAGGTGTAGTTTTTCAAGGCTCAATGGAGCAATATCTGTCACTGACCACAAATTTCATTTTGGCATTTGGCATGTGTTTCCAGTTACCTGTGCTGTTAACCTTGATGGGGAAGGCCGAGCTGATCACGGCCAAAGGCCTGGCATCAATGCGGCGTTATGCGGTTGTGCTGATCTTAGGGGTTGCGGCCTTGGTTACGCCGCCCGATATGCTTTCTCAGTTGATTTTATTTTCGGCAGTCTATCCACTCTATGAAATTTCTATTTTTCTGATACGTCGAATTGAAAAGAAGCGCGAATCCAAGCTGCGTGCCGAAGGTCTTTGGTTTGACCAAGACGAAGATGACCTCGATGACGGCGATAATAAATGAACCAAAACCTATTGACCCGCATCGCGGAGGCGCTGGAGCGTATGGCTCCTTTGCCTGCCTACGAAAATGATATTTCAGCCGCTAACGCTTTTATATGGCATCCTGATCCCGACCGGTTAGAACCTGTGCTCGAAGTGGCGCGGGTGGATTTAAACCTTCTCATAGGCATCAACCGTTCACGTGATATCTTGTTGGAAAACACGCTTTTTTTTGCCCAAGGTCTACCTGCTAATAACGCGCTTTTATGGGGTGCGAGGGGAATGGGGAAATCTTCACTGGTTAAAGCCGTTCAGGCAGAGGTTTTGGCCCGTGGTTATGGTTTGAAAATGGTTGAGTTGGCACGCGAAGACTTACCGACGGTGGGGCGATTGCTGGCGCTTTTGGCCAAAGAGCCCGCGCAGTTTATCCTATTTTGTGACGATCTTTCTTTTTCATCAGATGATCAGCATTATAAATCACTTAAAGCGGTGCTCGATGGCGGCATTGCGGGGCGGCCTAAAAATGTTTTGCTTTATGCCACCTCAAATAGGCGTCACTTGATGCCGCGCGACATGATCGAAAATGAACGATCCACCGCGATCAGCCCCTCGGAAGCGGTGGAAGAAAAAGTGTCGCTCTCTGATCGATTTGGGCTTTGGTTAGGCTTTCACCCTTGCTCGCAAGATGAATACATTGACATGATCAATGGCTATTGTACGGCTTACGGCATTCAGCTTCCGCTCGACGATTTACGCGCCCAGGCGATTGAGTGGCAAGCCACACGTGGCAGCCGTTCTGGTCGGGTGGCTTGGCAGTTTTTCACAGATTTGGCCGCCCGTATGGGCGTTAAGGTTTAACGCGCTATTGAAGATAGGGCATTGGATCAATTGAATCAAAGCCTTGGCGTAGTTCGAAATGCAAATAGGCTGGGTTGCTTTTGCGTAAGATGGCTAAAGTTTGCCCGCGTTTTACGCTATCACCTTTTGCTACTTTTAAATCAGTGATACGCGCATAAACCGTCAGTAAATTATCTGCATGGCGTACCACCAAAATTGGCACTTGGTCAGTGTCTTTGGTGATCGCGGCCACCACACCGTCTTCGGCAGCCACCACTTTGCTGCCCGAGGGGGCTGAAATATCTAGGCCCGGATTTAATTTTGGATCATAAGCCCGAATAATTTTTCCCTCAATAGGCATGGCCATGCGGCTGCTCGATGCGGCTGTGCGGTTTTCGGCCAAATTGGGCGAGGCAGGCGCGTCCGTGATAAGAATTTGATTTTTGGGCAAGGGTTTCTGGGCCACAGGCGGGGTAGGGGTTGGCGTACCTTGTCCGGGTTTTGTGGATTGGGACGGTTTTTCCATACCAACCATTGGTATAATTAAAATCTGACCTTCCCGCACGGTTAGGTTTTTATCAAGTCCGTTCCAGTCGGCCAAATTGCGAGCCGAAACTTGATAACTGCGCGCAATGCCAAAGGCAGTTTCGCCGCGTGTGACCACGTGGCGGATCGGTTCTTGTGTGCTTGCAATAGGCTGTGCCCCTACCACCCAGCCTGATTGCGCTTGGTCGTTTTGATTTTGGGCCTGCCCCTCGGCGCGCGCAATTGCACCTTCAGCTAATCGGGTCACATCAATGGCAGACGCGCCATTGGTGGCGTGGCCTGTGCTTTGCACTTGGCTGTTTAAGACTAACACTTCCCCTATGCGCAAACGGGTGCCGGTTGAGAGGGAAT
>DPZQ01000124.1 GCA_003536295.1 Rhodobacter sp.
CAAAGAATAGGTACTTGGGGCCGCATCAAGGCGCGCACAATCGGCCAAGACCCGCAAACCTAGCCGTTCGCGCCGCGCCATCACCTTAAGCCCTTGGCGTACAAAGGCGCGGTTCACACCGATCAGCGGCGCCACATCCGCCACCGTCGCCAAAGCGACCAGATCCAAAAACCCCATCAAATCTGGTCCCGTTTGACCCAAGGCGCGCAATTGGCGGTTGGTTTCCACCAACAGCAAAAACACCACCCCCGCCGCACATAGATGAGACAGGGCCCCATCTTCATCTTGGCGGTTGGGATTAACCACTGCCAAAGCAGACGGCAAGGTTTCAGCCCCTAGATGGTGGTCAAGCACCACAACATCTGCGGCGCGGGCGGCCGCAATCGGTTCATGCGATAGGGTGCCACAATCCACGCAAATGATCAGATCATGCGCCGCGGCCAGGGCCTGCATTGCCTCCACGTTGGGCCCATATCCTTCATCAATACGGTCGGGAATATAAAGTGTGGCCTGATGGCCCATTTCACGCAACCAAATCAACAAAAGCGCCGCCGATGCACCGCCATCAACGTCATAATCCGCAAAAATAGCTATTTTTTGGTGGACAGTTAGGGCTGAAATCAGCCGCTCTGCGGCCTTTTTCATATCGCGCAACATAAGCGGATCGGGCAGCAGATCGCGCAGGCTGGGGGCTAAGAACCCATCAATCGCGTTGGCCTCAACCCCGCGCTTTGCCAAAAGCATGCAGAGCGGCAAGGGCAAGTGGCTTTGTTGGGCCAAAGCCTCGGCGGCGCGATGTTCGGCATCGCTAGGGCCAACCCAACGGCGCCCCAAAAGCGAGTGCTCCACATTCAAAAAGGCAGCTGTTGTCATCTGTTCTGATTGACTCACCACTGTCTTGGCTTCAAGTTAAAACTGCACCCACGCGCTATTTTAGCTTGTGATCAATGGGCACGCGGTAGCTCATTCGGCGCATAGACCCTGTTTTTGAACGCATTAGCAGCGTCTCGGATGTCAGGTAAAGCCCATCCGATTTGATTCCATCAAGGATTGACCCTTGCGTGACGCCCGTGGCTGCAAAAATCACGTCAGCGGTGACTAATTCATCGCGCAGATAAATACGGTCGAAATCTTTGATGCCAGCACGGCGCGCGCGCTCACGCTCATCATCATTGCGGAAAAGGAGTTTGGCATAGATTTGCCCACCCATACATTTAAGGGCTGCAGCAGCAAGTACCCCTTCGGGTGCACCACCCGAGCCCATATAAATATCGATGCCCGTGAGTTCGGGTTCGGCGCAATGGATCACCCCTGCCACATCACCATCGGTGATCAATCTGATCGCGGCCCCTGTGGCGCGCACTTGTGCGATCAGATCTTCGTGGCGAGGGCGCTCCAGAATGCAAACTGTGATGTCGCTTGCGTCAACGCCTTTGGCGCGGGCCAGAGCGCGCACGCGCTCGGCCGGCTCCATATTTAGGGTGACAGTATCGACAGGATAGCCAGGCCCAATGGCCAGTTTTTCCATGTAGACATCTGGCGCGTGCAGCATCGTGCCACGCGGTGCCATGGCGATGACCGTCAGAGCGTTGGGCATATCTTTGGCTGTCAGCGTCGTGCCTTCCAGCGGATCAAGTGCTATATCCACCTCAGGGCCTAGCCCCGTGCCAACCTTTTCACCGATGTACAGCATGGGGGCTTCGTCGCGCTCACCCTCGCCGATCACGACGACCCCTGCGATATCAAGCAAGTTCAACTGATCGCGCATCGCATTGACAGCCGCTTGGTCCGCGGCTTTTTCATCGCCCCGCCCGATCAACTTAGCCGAGGCCAAGGCCGCAGCTTCCGACACGCGGGCCAAGCCCAATGATAATAGTCGATCTTGAAAATCTTGTGATAGCGCCATAATTGGGGCCTCCTATGCCTACGCCATACCCTTAAAGGGTGGATTTTTGCACAGCAAGTTTGATGGCGCTAACAGGTCAAATTATTTTCAAATTTCTTCAATTCTAAGGGCGACCGGGTCACCAATCAAGACGCCCGTTTGCGCAAAAAGGCTAAGGGCTTGGGCAATCATCGCGGGGGCAGCCGTATGGGTGACTATCAAGACAGGCGCTTGTGTGTCTTTGTGGCCATATTGGCGCATCCGATCAATTGAGACGCCTGCAGCCCCCAAGGCTGTGGCAATTTTGGCCAAAGCGCCCGGCTCGTCACGCAATATTGTCCTTATATACCATGGGGTTGGCGAATGTATTTGCGCGGGTTTGGCTTTTTTCAAACTCTGTGCGGGCTGCCCAAAAGTTGGGGTTTTTTGGCCGCGCGCAATATCAAGCACATCTGCCATCGCCGCACTTGCGGTAGGGCCAGCGCCTGCCCCAGCACCGCGCAATACAATCTGTCCCACTGCATCCCCTTCAAGCACAACCATATTGGTGCCGCCCTCCAACTGACCCAGCGGGCTTTCAGCGGGCACAAGACAAGGTGTCATGCGTTGCTCTAAGCCAAATTCAGTCATTTGCGCTATACCCAAAAGTTTGATGCGGTAGCCCATGTCAGCGGCCAGAGTAATATCATCAATCGAGATAGCACCGATCCCCTCAAGGGTAACGGCGTCAAATTGCACTTGGGTACCAAAAGCAATCGCGGCCAACAGCGAAAGCTTATGCCCCGCATCAATACCACCCACGTCAAGCTGGGGGTCGGCCTCAAGATAGCCCAAGGCGCGGGCCTCTTCGAAGACTGTTTCATAGGGCAATTGCGCCGAGTGCATGCGCGTCAAAATATAGTTGCAGGTCCCATTCATCACTCCCATGACCCGGCCTATTTTATTGGCCGCGAGCCCTTCACTCAGAGTTTTGATAACAGGAATACCGCCTGCGACAGCGGCTTCAAACCGAATGGTGCGACCCACTTTTTCTGCCACAAGCGCCAGCTCATGCCCGTGCAGCGCCAACATGGCCTTGTTGGCGGTGA
>DPZQ01000146.1 GCA_003536295.1 Rhodobacter sp.
CATCCCAGCCCCAACTCCCCTTTGAGAATAGGAACACGCGGTTCGCCGTTGGCTTTGGCACAGGCTCATGAGACCCAAAGGCGTCTTGCGCAAGTTCATGACTTGCCTGCGCAGGCTTTTGAAATTGTAGTTATTAAGGTGTTGGGCGATCAAATTTTAGACCGCGCATTGAAGGATATTGGGGGAAAAGGACTTTTTACTCGTGAAATCGAACAGGCCTTGCTGGATGGCACAATCGACGTTGCGGTCCACTCGATGAAAGATATGCCGACCTTGCAGCCCGACGGTTTGGTACTTGATTGCTACTTGCCACGCGAAGATATGCGTGATGCCTTTGTCTCACAGCAGGTAGCGCGGCTTGAGGATTTGCCGCTTGGCGCGGTTGTTGGCTCATCTTCGTTGCGCAGGCGCGCGCAATTGGCGCATCGCCGCCCCGATCTGATTTTGGTTGAGTTTCGTGGCAATGTGCAAACGCGCTTAAAAAAGCTAGAAGATCGGGTGGCCGATGCGACCTTTTTAGCCCAAGCAGGCCTGAACCGTTTAGGCATGCGCCATGTTGCGCAGTCTGCGATTGCGGTAGAAGATATGCTGCCAGCCATTGCCCAAGGGGCTATTGGCATTGAGCGACGCAGCCAAGATGCGCGGATTGAAGCCCTGCTTGCGCCTATTCATGATCAGGCCACGGGCTGGCAACTGGCGGCGGAACGGGCCTTTTTGTTAACCTTAGATGGATCTTGCCAAACTCCTATCGCAGGCGTCGCCTTGCTTGAGGGCGATGAGGTCTGGCTGCGAGGCGAGATTTTGCGTCCAGATGGATCAGAAGTCATAAAGGGTCAGATCCGCGGCCTAATCGCAAATGGCGCAGAACTTGGCATCTTACTTGCTCAAGATCTGTTGTCACAGGCGGGGCCCAATTTTTTTGAAAGCAGCGGATAAGGCTTATAGTTTGGTTATCCAGGCGGCCACTTGTGGGCCCAATGCCGCTACGACTTTTTGAACCCCGGCTGGGTTGGGATGAACGGCATCTGATTGCATATAATTTTTCAAAGCTGCCGCCAGGCCGTGCTCTAAAAGCGGCGCTAAAAGTGGCGTCGCCAAGCTAATGTTATAGCTTTGTGCTAAGGATGGAAAAATCGCATCAAAGGCATTTTGATAGGCAGGCCCGTAATTGCCTGGGGCGGCAAGTGGCACCAATAAAACAGGCAATCCTTTGGCGAGCACTTTGGCGATTATGCCCTCAAGATTGGCTTTGGTGTCCTTGGGGGCCAGTCCGCGCAACAAGTCATTACCGCCTAATATAATAATAACGGCTGAAACATCGGGGGTCAGGGTCCAGTCGATACGCTCAAGTCCGCCTGCTGTCGTATCGCCCGAAACGCCCGCGTTTAAAATCGTGGCCCGTACCCCATTCTTATCCAGCCAAGCTTTCAGTTGTGGTACCAACCCTTCACCTTGAATTAACCCATAGCCTTGCGTTAAACTATCCCCAAACGCTACAATTTGCGGCGGCTCTTGGGCAAAAATTCCAGAATTTGTTGCCAAAAGGCAAAAGACGGCTGCAGTGACATTGAGTTTTGCGCGCCGTGCCCCATATCTGAGGGATGAGCAAAGCGTTGAAAGTATAGTCATGTCAAATCCAATCCTGTCACTAAGTGATGTTTCTTTAACTTTGGCGGGTAATGCGGGGCCCGTCCAGATTTTGCATAATATAAATCTAGTGGTTCACCCTCAAGAAACAATAGGGCTGGTTGGCCCTTCGGGATCGGGAAAGTCGTCTCTTTTGATGTTGATGGGTGGGCTTGAGCGGGCAACCTCGGGACACTTACAGGCTATGGGGCATGATTTAACCGCACTTAATGAGGATGCCCTTGCGGCCTTCCGTTTGCAAAATATGGGTGTGGTATTTCAGTCCTTTCACCTTGTGCCGACATTGACAGCGCTTGAAAATGTTGCTCTGCCTCTTGAGTTGGGGGGCATCTCTGATGCTTTTGCACGAGCGCAAGAAGATCTGATCGCCGTTGGCCTAGGCGCGCGGGCTCACCATTATCCAAGTCAACTTTCAGGAGGTGAGCAACAGCGCGTGGCCTTGGCCCGTGCCGCAGCATCGCGCCCCAAAATTTTATTAGCGGATGAGCCAACGGGAAATCTTGACGGGGTTAATGGCGCGGCGGTTATGGATTTGCTGTTTGGTTTACGCGATCGTTTTGGCGCGACCTTGATTATGGTCACCCATTCTCCCGAATTGGCCGCTAGGTGTAGCCGTGTGATTAAGTTGCATGATGGGCGCATTACCGACGAAGGAATATAAATAATGTCGTCATTTGCCTTAAAACTGGCGGTTCGCGAATTACGTGGCGGCTTAAACGGCTTTCGAATTTTTTTGTTGTGCCTGATGTTGGGAGTGGGTGCGATTGCCGCTGTTGGATTGGTGCGCGCCGCGATTGAAAGCGGGCTTAAGTCACAAGGTGCTGCCTTGTTGGGTGGCGATGCGGCTTTGAAGTTTACTTATCGATTTGCTAGTGATGCCGAAAAAGACTGGATGGCGGGGCAAGCCGTGCGCGTTTCTGAAATTGCTGACTTTCGCTCGATGGTGGTGGTGAACGAAGAGACAGGTCTGACGCAAATCAAAGCTGTTGATAGCGCTTATCCTCTGGTGGGAGCGGTCACGCTTACGCCAGAGATTCCGCTGACCCAAGCGCTGGCCCTGCAAAGCAAGCTACCAGGGGCCGTGATGGACGGAGTTTTGGTGGCGCGGATGGGCCTAAGCGTGGGCCAGAGCTTTATGCTTGGAACCAAAAGCTTTGAGCTTACCGCCATTCTGACCCAAGAGCCGGACAACGCCACTTCTGGGTTTTCATTAGGTCCGCGCACTTTGGTCATGAACCAAATGCTCAAAGGCTCGGGTCTTTTGCAAGAAGGCACGATGTTTGACAGTCTTTATCGGTTAGAACTGCCCCAGGGCACAGATCTTGACGTCTTTAAAGAGCGTGTGAGTCAAAGGTGGCCCGATGGCTCGGTGCGCTATTATGACAGCCGCCGTGCCTCACCTGGGGTTGAACGTTTTGTTGAGCGGATGGGCTCATTCTTGATTTTGGTGGGGCTTGCGGGTTTGGCGGTTGGTGGTGTGGGTATATCCTCGGCGGTGAGGGCCTATTTGGATGGCAAAATAGCCACAATTGCGACCCTGAAAACCTTGGGCGCTTCGGGGCGATTGATCTTTCAGGTTTATCTGACCCAGATCGCGCTTTTGGCGGGGTTGGGTGTGGTGCTTGGACTTTGTTTGGGGGCTTTGGGGCCGATGATTGCGGCCCCTTGGATTGCGGCTTCTTTGCCTTTTCCCGTGGTGTTTGGTCTTTTCCCAAAACCATTGGCCGAGGCGGCATTTTACGGCATGACCACCGCTTTTTTATTCACGCTTTGGCCACTTGCGCGTTCTGGTAAAGTCCGCGCGGCGGCGCTTTATCGAGGCTTGAGCCATATGGTGCGCCCGGGCGTCAAAGATATTTTGGCGCTTTTGACCTTAAGTTCTCTTTTGGTTGGGGGCGCGGTTTACTTCTCAGGTTCGGTTAAGCTGGCATTGGGGGCCGCGGGCGGTATTTTGGGCGCACTTTTAGTGTTGCTTGCTGCGGCTTTTAGTCTTGTGCATGCAGCACAACTTTCGCTCAAGTGGCGCTGGTTGCAAGGGAGCCCTGCGGTGCGGTTGGCTTTGGCATCCATTTCCAAACGTAAGAGCGAAAGTATTTCGGTGATGCTGTCTTTGGGTCTGGGCCTGTCTGTCTTGGCTGCTGTCGGGCAAATTGACACAAACCTGCGGTTGGCTATTGAGCGCGATTTGCCAGACCGCGCGCCCAGCTATTTCTTTGTTGATATCCAAAAAGACCAAATCGATGGGTTTTTAACGCGGGTTACCGGCGACCCATTGGTGTCAAAGGTCGAATCTGCGCCTATGCTGCGTGGCGTGGTCACTAAGATAAACGGTCAAAAACCAGTTGGTTCTGTCAACGAACATTGGGTGGTACGCGGAGATCGTGGCTTGACCTATGCTGCAACCCAGCCTGCCGGGACTACCTTAACTCAGGGAACTTGGTGGCCCCAAGATTATCAAGGGGTTCCGCAAATCTCATTTGCGGCGCAAGAGGCAGAAGAGATCAACCTTAAACTGGGTGATACGATAACGGTCAATATTTTGGGTCGCGATATTACGGCTGAAGTTACCAGTTTTCGCAATGTTGATTTCTCATCCGCAGGGATGGGTTTTGTTATGGCCCTCAATCCCGCAGCGATTGCTGGCGCGCCACACAGCTTTATTGCGACTGTATATGCAGCCGAGGAAAGCGAGGCCGCGATTTTGCGAGATTTGCACAAGGCGTATCCCAATATCACCGCCATTCGTATTCGCGACACTGTTGCTCGTGTTGGAGAAGCCCTTAGCGCCATTGCAACCGCAACTGCATGGGCGGCTAGTGTCACATTGATTACAGGCTTTATCGTCTTAATTGGGGCCGCCGCTGCGGGCGAGCGCCAACGTATATTTGAAGCGGCAATTCTTAAATCAATCGGTGCACAGCGCGCGCTTATTTTGGGTAGTTTTGCTTTGCGGTCAGCTTTGCTGGGGGCTGGGGCCGGGGTTGTGGCCGTTGTGATTGGCGGGATTGGTGGCTGGGCGGTTATGCATTTTGTGATGGAGGTCGCATATGTGTTTGAGCCAATATCAGCTATATTGATTGTTTTTGGGGGCGCTTTGGCCACGCTTTTGGCTGGTTTGGCCTTTTCGTTTCGGCCATTGCAAGCGCGGCCCGCAAATATTTTGCGAACGCAAGATTAGAAATGCTGCGCAGCATTTAATCGAGGACCTGAATTGCTGCGATGCGGTATTTTTATTGTCAACTCGGGAACTTGACTGTTGCACGACATATTTTCATAGCAATGAGCGTGCAAAAGACAACTGTCTTTAGCTGGGTTATTCACATAAATTACCTGCCTTACTTATAACGAAAACAAAATAAAGTGCTCACGCGATGCTGGGCCGTTAGAACTTGTGACACAAAAACCTAGCGCCAGGGCTTTCCGTTCTCGCGTACGGCAACACCACAAAATATCGAGATATTTTGGGAACCTTATCCCTCCATAAATAATGCTTTTACCTAAGATAGGATCAATCACGACAAAAAAGGTCGCATCAGGTCGTGACGGCGTGAAAGATCAACGGTATGTGCAACTATCGCATTTAAGGGTAGAGTATGGCATATTTTTTGGGCGTTGATACGGGGGGCACCTATACGGATGCCGTTGTGATAAATCAGGCTAACGATAGCGTCACCAGTACGGCCAAATCATTGACCACAAGGCCAGATTTGGCCTTGGGTATTGGGCGCGCCATAGACGCTGCCCTTTTAGGTGCAAAGCTGAACAGCAATCAGATCGCCATGGTTTCGCTTTCCACAACACTTGCGACCAACGCCTTGGTCGAGGGGCAGGGCGGTCGTGTCGCTTTGATTTTTATTGGTTTTGACGCCGCTGACGCAGAGCGCGCGGGCCTTAATCAGGCTTTGGGCACTGATCCTTTGGTCTTGTTGGCTGGTGGGCACAGTCACTCGGGGGCCGAGCTTTGTCCGCTTGATCTGGCGGCCTTAGAAAGCCAAGTGCGGTTCATAGGCCCTGAAGTTATGGCATTTGCGGTGGCGGCACGTTTTGGCACACGTAATCCCGCGCATGAAATTATGGCACGTGATTTGATCCGCGCGGTGACGGGGCGGCCGGTAACATGCTCTCATGAGCTTTCTGCTAATTTGAACGGGCCCAAACGCGCGCTGACCGCCGTCTTAAATGCCCGTTTGATAGGCATGATTGATCGTTTGGTCTCGGCCTGTGAGGGGTACTTGAACGAAATTGGCATCAAAGCCCCCCTTATGGTGGTGCGTGGTGATGGGGCATTGATTTCTGCGGCGATGGTACGTGAACGTCCGATTGAGACGATCTTATCAGGCCCTGCTGCTTCGATCGTGGGCGCGCGATGGTTAACGGGTGCGCAAAATGCTCTGGTATCGGATATTGGCGGCACTACAACGGATATAGCTTTGTTGCGAGACGGCTTGCCTGAGATTGACCCCGAAGGTGCTCGCGTTGGCGGCTTTCGAACCATGGTTGAGGCTGTCGCTATGCGAACAACGGGTCTTGGTGGCGATAGCGAAGTTCATTTACTGACAGAAGGGCTTGAGGGCGGCCTGCGCCTAGGCCCGCGCCGGTTAATTCCCATTTCTCTAATGGCTTCAACCCATTCTCAAATGGTTCATGACACTTTAGACCGCGCTTTATCGACTGAAGTTTCAGGTGAGTTTGACGGAAAGTTTATTATGCCCATGGCTGGACAAACTGGCGGACTTAGTGCGCGCGAGGCGACACTTTTGGGGCGGATTGATCAGCCTATGCCTCTGGCGGGGGCGCTAACCTCACGCCTTGAAGTGGCGGCCTTAGAGCGGTTGGTCGGGCGTGGTCTGGTGATGCTGTGCGGAGTGACGCCGTCAGACGCGAGCCATGTTTTGGGTCGTCTTAGCGCATGGGACGGGGCGGCGGCCGAAAAGGCACTGCGTCTGATGGGTCGCAAGCGCAATGGCAAGGGCGAACGCTTCTCGCAGGATCCGCATCATTTAGCTGGTCAGATCATAGACCAGCTAACCGCCCAAACTGTGGACTGTCTTTTAGAAGCCGCTTTAGGCGAAGATACCGCCTTTGCAGAGCAATCACCTGCCGCTTTGGCTCGCCATATTTTGATGAAAAAAGGACTAAACCACCATAAAGGAATTGTTGAAATTTCTGCCCGCCTTGGCGTGTCGGTTATTGGCCTTGGGGCCTCGGCAGCGTCCTATTATCAAGATGTGGGCCGTGTTTTGGGGTGTGAAATGATCTTGCCAGAATTTGCGGGCGTTGCCAATGCAATTGGGGCGGTTGTTGGGCAGGTCAGCCAAAAGGCCAGTGGCCTGGTGACGGGTGTTGGTGAAGGACGTTTTGCTGCCCATTTTGCAAGCGGGATCAAAGTTTTTAACGATCTGGACGCGGCACTTGCGGCAATGACCCAAGCGCTTGAGGACGAAGCACGCACCCGCGCCAAACGTGCAGGGGCTGCAGATTTGACCATTAGTCACAGCCAAGAGCGCAAAGAAGCGATGATCGAGGGCAATAAAATGTTTATCGAAGCAACACTTAGTGTGATAGCCTCCGGGCGACCGCGAATTGCTCATGGTAGCAATTGATCTGAGCATGTCAGTTTTCCCTTGACGGCGACGCTTTGCTTGACTACCCAGCGCGTCACGGTGGCGAGGTAGCTCAGCTGGTTAGAGCACACGACTCATAATCGTGGGGTCGGGGGTTCGAGTCCCCCCCTCGCCACCAATCATATAAAATTATAGGTTTTGTTTAGGCTAAGAGGTTGGTTCTAAGCCTTTCTATTTAAGTCACGTTTCTGAGCTATTGAAGGGCGCGGCCTTTGATGATTGAGCCTTTGCCAAATTTTGCCCTGATCTGGTCAAAAGCCTTTTCTGAAGCGGCGCGTTTGGCGGCGTTTGGGTCTAATAAGTCGTCAGCCTCACTGGCAAAAGCCGCGGCGCAAAGGCCCGATATGCCCACCCCAATTAACCGAAAAGTCCCCCCTTGGTTTTGAGCAAAAAGGGCAGCCGCTTCCCGGTAGATGCGATCGGCGGTTTGGGTCGGTTGGGGCAGGCTGTGGCGTCGGGTGACCTGTGAAAAGTCGCTTCGTTTGAGTTTCAGCGTCACCACCGACCCCGCCAAATCACGCGCCTTTAAAATGGCGGCGACTGCTTCGCTTAGGCGCCATAGATGGCCGTCTAGAAAAGCAGTGTCGCAGGTGTTTATCTCAAAGGTTGTTTCTTTTGAGACGCTTTTGGTCTTTTCATCAGTAGCCACAGGGCGATTGTCTTGACCGCGTGCCAAACTGAAAAGCCGTCTGCCCATTTGACCAAAACGGGTAGTCAAATCGCTCTCATCCCAACGCAACAGATCTTTGATGGAGCGAATACCGCTTTTTTCTAGTGCGGCTTGTGTTGCCGTGCCAACGCCCCATAAAATCTTAATATGTTGAACTTCCAGAAACGCTTGGGTGTCGGCGCGCCCAATCACCGAAAAACCGCGCGGCTTATCAAGGTCTGAGGCGATTTTAGCTAGGAATTTATTATGTGATAGCCCGACTGAGCCTGATATTCCGATCTCTTGCTCGATTGTTCGCATCATTTTGGCCAAAAGCACTGCCGGGGGCGCGCCATGAAGGCGGGTGGTGCCGCTTAGGTCTAAAAAGGCCTCATCCAAGGATAGGGGTTCAATCGCGGGGGTCAGCGCCATCATAAGCGTGCGGATTTGACGCGAGACACTGCTATAGACCTGCATCCGTGGCGACACGACCACCGCGTCGGGACATAGTTTTAGGGCCTGAAACATCGGCATTGCCGAGCGCACGCCGCGAATGCGCGCTATATAGCAACACGTTGACACGATGCCGCGCCGCCCGCCACCCACGATCACCGCTTGGTCGCGTAGTTCTGGATTGTCGCGTTTTTCAACTGACGCATAGAAAGCGTCGCAGTCCATATGGGCGATAGACAGGTTTGCCAGCTCACGATGGTGCACGATACGGCGCGATCCACAAAGGCTGCACCGCTCAGAAGCCTGCGAAACCAGATGAAAGCAATCGCGGCAGAGGGTTTGGTGATTTGGTTCCATGCCCCTTTATGCGTCGACTTGGGGCAGCTGTCTAGAAAGCGATCGCCTCTTGATTTATCAATTTCTATACCCATTTTGAAGAAATGGGGGCTTACATGCAAAATAGTATTTCAGGCGGAAACTTGGTTTTATTGGCTTTTGCGGCCTTCGTATTTCTTTGTATCTTTTTGGGCGTCCGAATCGTGCCTCAAAGCCAGAAATTTGTTGTAGAACGGTTTGGGCGGCTTTTGTCGGTTTTGGGGCCTGGCATTAACTTCATTGTTCCATTTTTGGATCGGGTTGCGCATAAAATCTCGATTCTCGAACGGCAACTGCCGACCGCCAATCAAGATGCGATCACAACCGACAATGTATTGGTTAAGGTTGAAACTTCTGTTTTCTACCGCATCACTGAACCCGAAAAGACCGTTTACCGAATTCGTGATGTCGATGCTGCCATTGCTACCACGGTTGCGGGTATTGTTCGCTCGGAAATAGGGAAGATGGAACTTGACCAAGTGCAGTCTAACCGCACGGAATTGACCCAAAAAATTCGCGAGCAGGTTCGCGCGATGGTGGATGATTGGGGCATTGAGGTCACGCGCGCTGAAATTCTGGATGTAAACCTAGATGAGGCGACGCGCGCCGCCATGTTGCAGCAGTTAAATGCCGAACGCGCCCGCCGCGCTCAAGTGACTGAGGCCGAAGGCAATAAACGCGCCGTTGAACTGAACGCCGACGCACAACTTTATGCCGCCGAGCAAGGTGCCAAAGCGCGGCGCATCTTGGCCGAGGCCGAGGCCTATGCCACGGTCACAATTGCGGCCGCAATCGGCGATAATGGGATTGAGGCCGCGCAATATCAAGTGGCCCTTAAACAGATTGAGGCGTTGACCGCCGTTGGCCAAGGCACAGGCAAGCAAACGATCATCGTGCCTGCCGCTGCACTCGAGGCCTTTGGTGATGCGTTTAAAATGCTAAGGGGCAGATCATGATTTGGGCCAGCTGGTGGGCTTGGATCGTGGGCGGCTTTGGCCTTGCAATTGTTGAACTGTTGGTGCCCAGCTTTATTTTCTTAGGCTTCTCTATCGCCGCTTTTTTGATAGGGATATTGGTGGCGCTGGGCCTTTTGGGAACAAACTTTGCTTTGATGGTTGCCCTTTATGCCGTGTTCGCATTGGTAGCATGGCTTGGCTTGCGGCAGTTTTTTGGCAAGCGTCACAGCACAGTCAAAGTCTGGGATGCAGATATAAACGAACCGTAAGGGCTACCAAGGCGCCAAGGCGACCCTTTAGCTTTATGGCAATGTTGCGATCAGGTCGCGCGCGGCTTGGCGCGGGTCTGTGGCGCGCCAAATGGGGCGGCCTACCACAATATAATCTGCTCCATTCTCAAGGGCTGCACGCGGTGTCGCGATGCGCTTTTGATCTCCCTCATCCGCACCAAGGGGGCGCACGCCGGGGGTCACTATCAATTTGCCTTTTGCTTGGGGCAGGGCGCGGATGGCTTTGGCCTCATGCGGGCTGGCGATTATGCCGTCGGCCCCAGCCTCAAGAGCCCGGGCGGCGCGTTCTAGCGTAATTTCGGAAATATCGCCTGCGCGGATCAAATTTTCGTCAAGGTCAGTGCGATCAAGCGATGTCAAAATGGTTACGGCCAAAATTTTAAGATCGGATCCACCTTTGCCCTCCGCTGCGGCACGTACCACTTGCGGATCACCCTGAACGGTCAGAAAATCAAGATCGTACTGCGCCAGACCGCGCACCGCGGTCTCGATTGTGGCGCCAATGTCAAAAAGCTTAAGATCCATGAAGATGCGCTTGCCATGTTCGGCCTTTAACTCATTTGCAAGGGCGAAGCCGCCGCCTGTCAGCATACCAAGGCCGATTTTGTAAAAGCTGACCGCATCGCCCAAACGCGCAGCAAGTTCTAATCCTTGAACGATATTTGGTACATCAAGCGCCAAGATCAGGCGGTCATCGGCGCTTTGCGTCTTTTGTGTTTGAGCCATCTTCTACCCTTATGCGCTATTACATGCTTTTTTCTTGGGGGGTTTTGTCATGCAAAAGGGCTTGTCTGCAACAGTTTTTGCGGTGGCTACGACAGATATTTACGCAAAATTTTAACCTGTCGCGCCTGTGTTGATCAATCGGGCGGGGGTCGTAAGTGCGGTGCGCGGCAATGAGATTGGTCACACTCTAAACCTGACATACGAGGTGCAGTAGCGTTTTCCTGATAGACTGACCGTGCATACGGTGTTGCGTTATTTTTGTCTAACCTAGAAACTTGTTTATATCAGCCAGTTCAGCATTTTTACTTATCACCGCCTAACCCAGTGCCTGACTCAAAAACAAAAATAACCCGCCCTTGATATTGTTCGGCATGAATCTTGAACCGGAAAAATTTAACCCCATCTATAAATTGTAGGCTGGTTGGGCGCGCCATAATGGGCGCCAAGTCGCAGCGCTAAATCAAGGAGAAGGCCCATGAACTTAGAAAAGTTCACGGAGCGGTCACGCGGATTTTTGCAAGCCGCTCAGACCATCGCGACTAGAGATTCGCACCAAAAACTAAGTCCTGAACATTTATTGAAAGCTCTGCTTGACGATGATCAAGGGCTTGCCAGTAATCTGATTTCTCATGCAGGCGGCGCTGTTGGCCAAGTCAGCGAGACACTGGCCTTAGCAATTGAGAAATTACCTAAAGTAACAGGCGATGCGCAGCCCTTTATGGATACCGCATTGGTCAAAGTCTTGGCTGAGGCTGAAGCATTAGCTAAGAAGGCAGGTGATCAGTTTGTCCCCGTCGAGCGCCTGCTGATGGCGCTTTGCATGGTGAAAACAAAAGCCAAAGATGCGCTGGATGCGGGGGGCATTTCTGCCCAAAAGCTGAATACTGCAATTAATTCCTTGCGAAAAGGCCGCACCGCTGACAGCGCTTCTGCCGAAGCGGGCTATGACGCCTTAAAAAAATATGCCCGCGATCTGACGCTTGCGGCCGAACAGGGCAAAATTGATCCTATCATTGGCCGTGATGAGGAAATCAGGCGCGCCATGCAAGTTTTATCACGCCGTACAAAAAATAATCCTGTTTTAATTGGGGAGCCTGGGGTTGGTAAGACCGCTATTGCAGAAGGTTTGGCCTTGCGCATTATCAGTGGTGATGTGCCTGAATCCCTGCGTAATAAAAGATTGATGGCGCTGGATATGGGCGCTTTGATCGCGGGTGCCAAGTATCGCGGTGAGTTTGAGGAGCGGTTAAAGGCTGTTTTGGCCGAGGTGACAGATGCTGTAGGTGAAGTTGTCCTGTTCATTGATGAGATGCACACGCTCGTTGGTGCTGGCAAGTCCGAGGGCGCGATGGATGCTGCAAATCTTATTAAACCCGCTCTTGCGCGAGGAGAGCTGCACTGTATTGGGGCCACTACCTTAGATGAATATCGCAAATATGTTGAAAAAGACGCAGCGCTTGCGCGCCGTTTTCAACCTGTGATGGTACTCGAACCGACAGTGTCGGACACAATCTCGATCTTGCGCGGCATTAAAGAGAAATATGAGCTGCATCACGGCGTGCGCATCAGCGATTCGGCCTTGGTGGCGGCTGCGACTTTATCTCACCGCTATATTACCGACCGCTTCTTGCCCGATAAGGCGATTGACCTGATGGATGAGGCCGCCAGCCGCTTGCGCATGGAGGTTGACAGCAAACCCGAAGAACTAGATGCGCTTGACCGCGAAATTTTGCAAAAGCAAATCGAAGTGGAAGCGTTGCGCCGTGAAAGCGATCGGCCTAGCCAAGACCGATTAGCGCTTTTGGAAAAAGAATTGACGGTTTTGACTGAACGTTCCTCGGCTATGTCTGCCAAATGGCAGGCTGAACGTGACCAGCTTGAAAAAGCGCGAGATCTAAAAGAACAGCTTGAAAAAGCGCGCGCCGAACTTGAACAGGTCAAACGCGAAGGCAACCTTAGTCGCGCGGGAGAGCTTTCGTATGGAATCGTGCCGGAGCTTGAACGTAAATTGGCAGCATCAGAATCGCGTGAAGGTAATGCCTTGGTCTCGGAAGCCGTATTGCCTGAACAAATTGCTGAAGTGGTAGAGCGTTGGACGGGCATTCCTACTAGCCGAATGTTAGAAGGCGAAAAAGACAAACTTTTGCGTATGGAAGATGTGTTGGGCAAGCGGGTGGTCGGCCAAGGCACAGCCCTTAAGGCGGTTGCCAATGCGGTGCGCCGCGCGCGCGCTGGGCTTAATGATGAAAACCGCCCTCTGGGCTCGTTCCTATTCTTGGGCCCCACAGGAGTTGGCAAAACTGAGCTTACTAAAGCTGTGGCAGAATATCTGTTTGACGATGATTCAGCGCTTTTGCGGATTGATATGTCTGAATTTATGGAGAAACACGCCGTGTCTCGCCTGATCGGCGCGCCTCCCGGATATGTTGGTTATGATGAGGGGGGCGTTTTGACCGAGGCGGTGCGGCGCAGACCCTATCAGGTGATTTTGTTCGATGAAGTTGAAAAGGCCCATCCTGACGTTTTTAACATTTTACTTCAGGTGCTGGACGATGGGATTTTAACTGATGGTCACGGCCGCTTGGTTGATTTCAAACAAACATTGATCGTGCTGACCTCAAACCTAGGGGCCGCAGGTCTGAGTCAGCTCCCTGAAGGGGCAGACCTAACCGAGGCCCGTGCCCAAGTCATGGAAGCGGTGCGCCTGCACTTTAAACCCGAGTTCCTAAATCGTTTGGATGAGATGATCATTTTTGATCGTCTAGGGCGAGAAGATATGGGCGTTATTGTTGAGCTTCAACTCGGTAAGCTAGAAACTCGTCTTGTCGGACGCAACATAACGCTTACCCTGACGGATGAGGCAAAAGACTGGTTGGCGCGTGAAGGCTATGATCCTGTCTTTGGTGCAAGGCCGCTAAAACGGGTTTTTCAGCGGCATTTGCAAGATGTCTTGGCGCATATGATTCTTTCGGGCGAAGCCCCCGACGGAACTCACGTCGGCGTCTCGGCTGGCCCGGAAGGATTAACAGTAGGCAGTCGCCTATCCGTATCCGAACGCCAGATCGCGCAACCGTTGATCGTGCATTAACCCTGATAGGCCTCCAATTTACATTCTTCGTAAATTGGAGGCCTATCTCATGCTTCGCATTGATTCCTCCACAACAAGGTATTTCGCAAAATTTAGGAAAACTAAATTACACTAACCCCCACCCCAAAGCTTAGATTGTTGCGTTAGCCACTGTTTTAAATCAATAATTCGTTTATTTTCGAAAAAAG
>DPZQ01000028.1 GCA_003536295.1 Rhodobacter sp.
CAAAATCCTTATAACATGATCCGTGCAACCATCGACGGCTTGAAGCAAGAAGCCAGCCCCCGTCAAGTCGCGCAACGCCGTGGCAAGAAAGTGGCCGAAATCTTGCGCAAACCCGACGCTGAAACTGTCGAAGCATAGGAGCGCAGAACATGGCTAAAAAAACCATTGTGGTAAAACAAGTTGCGTCAGCAGCTCGTCGCCCTGCTATTCAAACTGCGACCCTCAAGGGTCTCGGATTGAACAAAATGAACCGCACCCGCGAATTGGAAGACACTCCTTCCATCCGCGGCATGGTAAATAAGATTTCGCACCTTGTGCAAATCATAGAAGAACGCGGTTAAGGCCGCTGGGGCGAGGGAAGCCTCGCCCCTTACATCACACCGCGTTTGCCTGTTGAAGTCGCTTTCACAGGTAGTTCCGGGCAAAGGAGAAGCGACATGAAACTAAATGAACTTTCAGATAATGTAGGCGCAACCAAGCGGCGCAAACGCGTTGCTCGGGGCCCTGGTTCGGGCACCGGTAAAATGGGTGGCCGTGGTATAAAAGGCCAAAAATCTCGTTCGGGCGTGTCTATTGGTGGTTACGAAGGCGGCCAAATGCCGCTTTATCGTCGTTTGCCAAAACGTGGATTTAACAAGCCAAACGCCAAACATTACGCCGTGGTAAACTTGGGTTTGATACAAAAGTTCATCACTGAAGGTAAATTGGATATTAAAAATCCAATTACCGAAGAAACGATGATTGCATCAGGTCTTGTGCGTCGTGCACTTGATGGTGTTCGCGTCTTGAATAAGGGCGAAATCACTTCGAAAGTGACGCTTGTTGTCACTGGCGCGTCGGCATCAGCCGTTGAAGCAGTGGCGAAAGCTGGCGGTTCGATGACTGTGGCACCGGTTCTTGAGCCAAAAGCGAATTAATAGGCATTAAGAGGTTGTGAGCGGTCAAAAGACCGCTTACATCTGAATGAGTTTTCCCGCGCCGCCGACCGGAAAACGGTTCGGCGGCGCCGTCATGAAGGTAGTGAACATGGCATCTGCTGCAGAGCAAATGGCTGCGAACCTTAGTTGGGGCGCATTGGGCAAGGCAACAGACCTTCGCCAACGGATTTTCTTTACGGTCGGTCTTTTGATCGTTTATCGTCTCGGTACCTATATTCCCGTCCCGGGGATTGATGGTGGGGCTCTGCGTGACTTTATGGCGCAGATCAGTGGTGGGATAGGGGGCATGCTTAACATGTTCACGGGTGGCGCTGTCAGCCGTATGGGCATCTTTGCCCTGGGGATCATGCCATATATTTCAGCTTCAATCATCGTGCAGCTGATGACGTCGTCTGTGCCAAAATTTGTTCAACTTCAAAAGGAAGGTGAGCAAGGCCGCAAAAAGATTAATCAATATACCCGCTACGGCACAGTAATCTTGGCCATGTTTCAGTCTTACGGCATTGCCGTTAGCCTTGAATCGGGTGGTCTGGTGCATGAGTCAGGGATGTTCTTTCGTATTGCCTGCGTGATCACCTTGGTTGGGGGCACCATGTTCTTAATGTGGCTTGGTGAGCAAATTACTGCACGTGGCATTGGCAATGGTATTTCTTTGATCATCTTTGTTGGCATTGTCGCAGAAATTCCCGCAGCTTTGGCGAAATTCTTTAGCCAAGGCAGGTCTGGAGCAATTTCAACACCCGTGATATTAAGTGTCATTTTGATGATCATTTTGGTGATAGCGGCCGTTGTTTTTGTTGAGCGGGCGCTACGCAAAATTCATATCCAGTATCCCCGTCGTCAAGTCGGAATGAAAATGTATGACGGTGGCACCAGCAATTTGCCTGTTAAGGTTAACCCCGCGGGTGTTATTCCAGCGATTTTTGCATCAAGCCTATTACTTCTGCCTTTGTCTCTAAGCACCTTTTCGGGGGCAGAGACAGGTCCCATAATGTCGGTGGTCTTGGCCTATTTTGGCCCAGGACAGCCGCTTTATTTGTTATTTTACGTAGCTATGATCGTATTTTTCTCATACTTCTATACCCATAATGTGGCTTTTAAGGTTGAAGAGGTTGCCGACAATCTGAAAAGTCAAAATGGTTTTGTGCAAGGCATTAGGCCTGGTGCAAAAACGGCTGATTATCTTTACTACGTTGTTAATCGTATTTTGGTTCTGGGCTCGGCCTATTTGGCTGCCATATGTTTGTTGCCCGAAATTTTGCGTACACAGTTTGCTGTGCCGTTTTACTTTGGTGGAACGTCGGTGTTGATCGTGGTTTCGGTAACGATGGACACTATCAATCAAGTACAGTCGCATCTTTTGGCACATCAATACGAAGGTTTGATTGAGAAGTCGCAGTTGCGTGGTAAAAAGCGTGGCCCCAGGGTGCCGACGCGCCGCTAATCTAGGAGAGCGAGATGGTGAATGTGATTTTGCTGGGTCCCCCAGGAGCTGGGAAAGGAACACAAGCAAAACGTATGGTGGATGATCGTGCCATGGTGCAGCTGTCTACAGGCGATATGCTGCGCGAGGCCAAAACCAGTGGTACAGCCATGGGGCTTATGGTTGCGGCGGTCATGGACCGTGGTGACTTGGTAACAGATGAGATTGTTATCGGCCTGATTGCTGAAAAACTTGAAACAGAAAATGCTGGTGGATTTATTTTTGACGGTTTTCCTCGCACTTTGGCTCAGGCCGATGCCTTGGGTGAGCTTTTGACTGCCAAAGACCTAAATCTTGATGCTGTTATTGAAATGAAGGTTGATGATGCGGCTTTGGTTGCGCGCATCACTGGGCGCTTCACCTGTGGCGTGTGTGGCGAAGTTTACCACGATTCTACGCGTCCGACCAAGCTTGTCGGTCAATGTGATAATTGCAGCTCTCATGACCTTAAGCGGCGCGCTGATGACACAGAAGAGGCGCTGCGCATCCGTTTGATGGAATATTACAAAAAGACGTCACCGTTGATTGGTTATTACTATGCCAAGGGTGCGCTGGTTTCGGTGGATGGTCTCGCGCCCATGGATGACGTAACGAGCGCCATTGGGAAAATTTTGCCGAAAGCATGATGAATTATTGCATCTTAAATTGCTTGACGCGCTGGTGAAAACCACATAAGTGACACCGTCCCCTAGGGGAATCGTGAGTGCTGATGCGCCTCGAATCGTTTCGACCTAAGATTGCTTTGGTCGTTGTTGTGAGAAAAGGTTCTGGCACTACGGAACCGCAACCAAAAGGAAAAGCGTTTGGCTCGTATTGCTGGCGTCAACATTCCGACGGGGAAACGCGTCCCCATCGCATTGACATATATAACTGGAATTGGCTCACACTCAGCAGAATTGATCTGTGAAGCTGTGGGTATTGATCGTGCGCGCCGCGTAAATGATCTTTCGGATGCCGAAGTGCTCGCAATCCGCGAACACATCGACGCGAATTTCATGGTAGAGGGTGACCTTCGCCGCGAAACCTCGATCAACATCAAGCGTTTGATGGACTTGGGCTGCTACCGTGGCCTGCGTCATCGCCGTAACCTGCCCGTTCGCGGTCAGCGTACCCATACCAACGCACGCACACGCAAGGGCCCTGCAAAGGCCATTGCTGGCAAGAAAAAATAAGGGGCGGTTGATATGGCACGCGATAAAACCCGCACGAAACGTAAAGAACGTAAAAACATCGCCGCTGGTGTGGCGCATGTGAACTCGTCGTTCAACAACACCAAGATTTTGATCTCGGATGTTCAAGGCAATGCCATTTCATGGTCGTCCTCGGGCACTATGGGTTTCAAAGGCTCGCGCAAATCAACACCTTATGCCGCCCAAATGGCTGCAGAAGATGCTGCACGCAAAGCGCAAGAGCATGGCATGAAGACAATCGAAGTTGAAGTTCAAGGCCCAGGATCGGGCCGTGAGTCAGCACTGCGTGCCTTGGCCGCAGCTGGGTTGAACATTACCTCGATCCGCGATGTTACGCCCATGGCGCATAACGGCTGCCGCCCACCAAAGCGTCGACGCGTCTAAGGCTATTCATTCGAGACGGGCTATGCGTTTTGCGTAGCCCGTTTTACTCATTTAAAAACCCTCGGGCGTCTTCTGATATGGACATCGCAGAAGACAAGTATGGAGGCGAAAAGCATGATCCACAAAAACTGGGCTGAACTGATTAAACCAAACCAACTGGTGGTAAAACCAGGACCAGATGCGGCACGTTCGGCGACCGTTGTTGCCGAGCCTCTAGAGCGTGGTTTCGGCCTAACTCTTGGTAACGCATTGCGTCGCGTTTTGATGTCAAGCCTGCAAGGCGCCGCAATCACAAGCGTACAAATCGATAATGTTTTGCACGAATTTTCTAGTGTGGCTGGCGTGCGTGAAGATGTAACCGATATCGTTCTTAATCTTAAAGGCGTTGATATTCGTATGGATATCGAAGGACCAAAACGACTGACAATCTCTGCAAAAGGCCCCGGTGTTGTCACTGCTGGTGATATCTCAGAAATTGGTGGCGTTGAGATCTTGAATAAAGAGCAAGTTATCTGTCACTTGGACGATGGCGCCGATGTCTTTATGGAATTGACTGTAAATACCGGTAAAGGCTATGTGGCGGCCGATAAAAACCGCCCAGAAGATGCGCCAATAGGTTTGATCCCAATTGACGCGATCTTCTCGCCTGTCAAAAAAGTAAGCTACGAAGTACAGCCGACCCGCGAAGGTCAGGTCTTGGATTATGACCGTTTGACGATGAAAGTCGATACAGACGGTTCTTTAACTCCAGACGATGCGGTGGCTTATGCTGCGCGTATTTTGCAAGATCAATTGTCGATCTTCGTTAACTTTGATGAGCCAGAATCAGCATCGCGTAGTGATATTGACGATGGTTTGGAATTCAACCCATTGTTGCTGAAAAAAGTTGATGAGCTTGAACTTTCTGTACGTTCGGCAAACTGCTTGAAAAACGACAATATCGTTTACATTGGTGACCTTATCCAAAAAACCGAAGCAGAAATGCTTCGCACGCCAAACTTCGGTCGCAAATCTTTGAACGAAATCAAAGAAGTGCTTTCTGGTATGGGCTTGCATTTGGGTATGGATGTTGACGATTGGCCACCAGAAAATATCGAAGATTTAGCCAAACGTTTCGAAGACCAATTCTAAAAGTGGGCGGGGGGAACCCCGCCTGCCAAATGCCCGAAATATTGGGGAAAAATGGGCGCGAGCCCCAAGGTGAGCAGGCCCATCCGAGGGCAGGCCGGACAAAGTAAAACAGACGATAGGAGTTTATCATGCGTCACGCTCGCGGTTACCGCCGTTTGAACCGTACACACGAACACCGCAAAGCGTTGTTCGCCAATATGTGCGGGTCCTTAATTGAACACGAACAAATCAAAACAACTTTGCCAAAAGCAAAAGAATTGCGTCCGATCATTGAAAAATTGATCACTCTGGCAAAACGTGGCGATTTGCACGCGCGTCGTCAGGCTGCGGCTTCTTTGAAGCAAGAACAGTATGTTGAGCGTCTTTTCGCTATTTTGGGCCCCCGCTATGCTAATCGGCAAGGTGGCTATGTACGTGTTTTGAAAGCTGGGTTTCGCTATGGCGACATGGCGCCTATGGCTATCATAGAATTTGTCGATCGTGATCCAAACGCAAAAGGCGCAGCTGATAAAGCGCGCGTTGCATTGGAAATGGCTGAATAGGCATTTAGGTTTACTTTATGAAAAAGTCTGCCTTAGGGCAGGCTTTTTTTATTTGGTTCCTGCTTATTTTAAGGCGCGCATCTTTCTATTCTAAATGTATTCGGCTTAAGTATTAATAGCGTTTTGAGTTTATATCATGCCTGCGCCACCTTACTGCCTCGTTAGAAAAGCTGAGTGTCATATCTCCTATCGGCGATACGGTTGTGCTGCATGTTCATTTTACATAGGTTTTTGTTTGTAAAAGCATCAATTCTGGGAATCGGACAAATTCTAGAATGGCCATATTTATTTACTACATGGACTTTTGGTGATTTGGGACATCATTCCTGCCATTCCTCTGAGTTTTGCACTGTAGTTTGGGCTTGACTATGTCCCTTAGGGAAGCGGTTTGCATATAGCTCATGAAAACTGCGTTTATGTCACCAACAAAATGTCCGCAAAACCGTACTAATTTCAGCAAGGTGCATCATAAGGCTTCCGTCTGACGTTTGTGGCTTTTAGGGTGTATCTATGAGTGATTTGTTTGACACGATACCTCAAGGCCAACAATCGCCAAGTGCCCAAAGGCCTTTGGCGGATCGGTTGCGCCCAAAAACCTTGCGAGAGGTGATTGGCCAACGCCAAGTTTTGGCGCCTGACGGGCCATTGGGGGCGATGTTGGCCTCATCTAGCTTATCTTCATTGATACTTTGGGGTCCACCTGGGGTAGGTAAAACAACCATTGCACGCCTTCTTGCCGCACAGACCGATTTAGTTTTTGTGCAAATATCGGCTATTTTTACAGGCGTTCCTGAGCTCCGAAAAGTGTTTGAGACCGCAAAATTACGTCTAAAATCGGCTCAGGGAACCTTGCTGTTTGTGGATGAGATCCACCGTTTCAATAAGGCCCAACAGGATGGTTTTTTGCCCTATATGGAAGATGGCACGATTTTGCTGGTTGGTGCCACGACGGAGAACCCCTCTTTCGAACTCAACGCCGCCCTTTTGTCACGTGCCTCGGTTATTGTGCTTGAGCGTTTGTCGCTGATTGATCTAGAGTTGATGGCCCAGCGGGCCGAACGTGAGTTGGACCGTCCGCTCCCACTTGATGGTCCTGCGCGAGAGGCACTTTTAGATATGGCCGACGGCGACGGGCGAAGCGCTTTGAATTTGATTGAACAGGTCATGTCTTGGACGCTGCCTGAGCCGCTTGACCGCGAACAACTTGCCAAGCGATTGATGCGCCGCGCCGCCAAATATGATAAGTCGGGCGAAGAACATTATAATCTGATTTCGGCCCTGCATAAATCGGTGCGTGGTTCAGATCCTGATGCGGCGCTTTATTGGTTTGCTCGTATGCTTGAGGGTGGCGAAGATCCTAGATTTCTAGCCCGCCGGATCACTCGCATGGCAGTGGAAGATATAGGTTTGGCAGACCCGCAAGCCCAAGGTTATTGCCTTGAGGCCTGGCAAACCTATGAGCGTTTGGGTTCACCCGAGGGTGAGCTGGCTTTGGCGCAAGCCTTGGTCTATTTGGCGTTAGCACCTAAATCAAATGCCATTTACAAGGCCTATAAAGCCGCAAGGCTCGCTGCGCGTGAGACGGGTTCACTCATGCCGCCCAAACATATTTTAAACGCTCCGACGGGTATGATGAAAGAAATTGGTTATGGCAGCGGCTATGACTATGATCATGACGCAGAAGATGGGTTTTCAGGGCAAAATTACTTTCCTGAAACCATGCGCCGCCAGGTGCTTTATGCACCCATTGAGCGTGGCTTTGAGCGCGAGTTGAAAAAACGGCTCGATTATTTTGCTAAACTTCGTACTAAGCGCCAAGAGCTGCCCTAAAGCCGCGCAAATGCTCTGCAACTGTTGACAAAAGCAGCTCTAAGGCCCATGCAGCGCCAATGATTTACATCTTTATCAAAGTTGCATTTGGTGGTGCTTGTGGCGCTATAGCGCGTTACATGACGGTGACGTTGGCGGGGCGCATTTTTGGTGGGGCTTTTCCCTTTGGGACTTTGGCTGTGAATGTAATAGGTTCATTGTTAATTGGAGCTTTGGCGGTGCTTTTGTTGAGCACATCGCGCGGCCTGAGTTATGCACCGTTGGTCATCACGGGGTTTCTGAGTGGCTTTACAACCTTTTCTGCTTTCTCGCTGGACGCACTTAATTTGATTCAATCAGGGCAAAGCTTGCAGGCGCTGATCTATGTTGGCGGCTCAGTCTTTCTTTCCTTTGGCGTTGTTGCGTTTGGGGCAGTGCTGGCACGGGGGCTAATTTTATGAGCTTGATTAAATTACTGACTGTTTCCGAGGATGAGGGTGAACAACGGCTAGACCGATGGTTCAAGCGTCGTTTTCCACATTTGACCCAAGGAGCCGTTGAAAAGCTCTGCCGTACTGGTCAAGTGCGTGTGGACGGGGCGCGTGCCAAGGCCTCGGATCGGGTTGGGCCGGGCATGGAAGTTCGGGTGCCGCCCTTGCCAGCTAATGATGCGCCGTCTCGCCCGATGAAAGATAGTGTCAGTCGCTCAGACACGATGATGATCCAGGCATGTGTTCTGTACCGCGATGACGACATGATTGTGCTCAATAAGCCCGCAGGTCTGCCGTCGCAGGGCGGATCGGGGCAGGGCGATCGCCATGTTGATGGGTTGACCGAAGCGTTGAAATTTGGCTATAAAGATCGACCAAAATTAGTGCATCGGCTAGATAAAGACACGTCTGGCGTTTTGCTTTTAGCGCGGACTGACCGTGTTGCTCGGGCCCTGTCGGAAAGCTTTAGGCATCGCAATACTATCAAGATTTATTGGGCGATTGTGGCTGGTGTTCCTTATCCGAAAATGGGCTCGATTAAATATGGTTTGATGAAAGCTCCAGGCCATGGCCGTGGCGGCGAGGGCGAAAAGATGATTTGTGTGCATCCGGCTAAAATGGCGGATTATCCTGACGCAAAACGCGCACATACGGATTACGCTTTGCTGCATGTTTTGGGCACGCGGCTGTCTTGGCTGGCCATGTCACCGATCACGGGGCGCACGCATCAATTGCGTGCTCACATGAGTGAAATGGGTCATCCGATCATTGGTGACGGCAAGTATGGAGGCTCAGGCCAAGAGAATGCTGGCGATGGGTGGGGCGCGCAGCTTGGCGGCGATATCAGTCGCAAATTGCATTTGCATGCTCGATCATTATCGGTTGAACATCCGATTACCAAAAAAATGATGACCTTTAAGGCGTCGCTGCCAGACCATATGGCCCGCACTTGGAAGACGCTAGATTGGAAAGAAACTGATGTTCCTGAAAATCCTTGGACGGATGATCCCGTATGAGCTCAAAAACTTGGGCCGCCAAACGCTTTTGGGGCGACGTCTTTGTTGTCCCACTAGAGAGAGGGTTTGGCGTAAAGCTTGATCAGCGGAGGGTCAAAACGCCCGCCAAGGCAGATCTTATTGTGCCAACCGAAGGTATGGCGCAATCCATCGCCGCGGAATGGCAGGCCCAAGTTGGCGTAATTAAACCCCAAACTATGCCGTTCACCCGAATGGCAAATTCGGCCATCGATAAAGTTACTATGCAATTCGGCGATGTTGCTGACTTTGTGGCGGCCTATGGGGCATCGGACCTTTTGTGCTACCGCGCTACGCATCCGGAAGAATTGATCGATCGTCAATCCACTGCATGGGACCCGCTTTTAAATTGGGCTAATCAGGAACTAAAGGCCCCGCTTTCTATCACAACGGGTGTCATGCCAATTGAGCAGGATCCAGTATCGGTCTCAACGCTACGTGCGCTGGTGCATGAGCTGGGACCGTTTGAATTGGCGGCGCTGCATGACCTGGTTGCGATATCAGGATCGCTCATTTTGGGCCTGGCAGTTGTGCGGTCTCGGATCACGTCCGAACAGGCGTGGTGTTTGTCGCGAATTGATGAATGCTGGCAAATTGAACAATGGGGTCCTGACGACGAATCTGTAGCTGCAGAGGCCATGCGCCGCTCTGATCTTTTATTCGCAGGCGGCTTCTTTGAATTAATTTAGATGGTATTTTCTCGCTTATTGAGATTCTAATTTCTTAGTTTCAGCCAACCCATCAGTTGTTTTTAAAAAAAGTATGCAATTTAATAAATAACCCCATCTGCACTTGACCCGAATACTTGTATGGGTTGAATAGAGTACCACACTTACGGTTTAAGCCGTCATTGTTGTATTCTTTAGGGATAAATTAAGTCATTCATTAGATTGACAAACAGGAAGAGGTTAAAATGAAAAAATTGACATTCCTCGGCACACTGGTTGCGACAACACTTGTTGCGGGCTTGGCGTCGGCTAGCACTTTGGATGAAGTAAAAGCACGTGGTGAATTGGTTTGTGGGTCCAACACAGGACTTGCAGGGTTCGGCGCACCTGACGCGAACGGCGTATATCAAGGCTTTGACGCAGCAATCTGTAAAGCAGTTGCCGCAGCAGTTCTAGGTGACGCTTCTAAAGTTAGATTTGTTCCATTGACAAGCCAAGTTCGCTTTACTGCTCTCGCTTCGGGCGAAGTGGATATGTTGGTTCGTAACTCGACATGGACATTCTCACGTGACAATGACCTGAAATTGGATTTCGTGGCCGTAAACTATTATGATGGTCAAGGCTTTATGGTTAAGAAGGATTTGGGAGTAAACTCTACTCTTGAGTTAGATGGTGCGACAGTATGTATTCAGGTAGGAACTACAACTGAATTGAATTTGGCTGACTATTTTAAAGCTAATGGAATGAGCTATGACCCAGTTCCAACTAGTGATAATGCTGAATCCCAGCAGCAGTACCTGGCGGGTGCTTGTGATGCGTATACCACCGATGCATCAGCTCTATACGGAACAAGAGCCAACTTAGAAGTGCCTGGTGACCACGTAGTACTTCCTGAAATCATTTCCAAAGAGCCCTTAGGTCCTCTTGTGCGTCACGGCGATGATCAGTGGGCTGACATAGGTCGATGGGTATTGAATGCAATGGTTATTGCTGAAGAAAAAGGTATAACATCTTCAAACATAGATAGCTTTGGTGATTCCAAAGATGCTGAAATCCATAGACTATTGGGTACTGGTGAATCTGATCTTGGAGCGATGACCGGTTTACCTAAAGACGCTCTTTATAACTCAATCAAGCACGTAGGAAACTATGCTGAGAT
>DPZQ01000160.1 GCA_003536295.1 Rhodobacter sp.
GGGCTGCACCCATTACCCTTTGATGGAAATCAGCTTTCGCGACGCTTTGGGTGCAGGGGTCAAAGTCTATTCGCAGGCTAATTTGGTGGCGGAAAGTCTTTTTGACTATTTGACCCGCCGCCCTGAAATGTTAGGCACTGGACAGGTAACAAAATATCTAACTTCCGGCGATCCCAAAGCAGTCAGCGCACGTGCAACGCAGTTTTTGCGACGTTCGGTTAAATTTGAGGCTGCTTAACAAAGTGCGATTATAAACCCATCAAAAGTTATTTTTACTTGCAAAAATAGACTATATCACGCATTACGAGCCACCAGTTTTGGAGACAGCATGACGTTTAATATAGCTATCTTAGGGGCCTCTGGGTATACAGGTGCTGAACTTATTCGCCTTATTTTAGGTCATGAGCGCATGAGTATAACCGCCCTTTCTGCTGACCGAAAGGCGGGTCTAGACATTGCAGACGTGTTTCCCTTTTTGCGTGGAGCCTGTTTGCCCGTTTTAAGCAAGATCGAAGATATTGATTTTACTGATGTTGATCTGGTCTTTTGCGCCTTGCCGCACGCCACATCGCAGGCCGTCATTTTAACTCTGCCTGAACATGTGAAAATTATTGATCTGTCGGCTGATTTCCGTTTGCGCGACCCGCTTTCCTATGAAAAGTGGTACGGACAAAAGCACCAAGCCCTAGATCTACAAAAACAAGCGGTTTACGGTTTAACTGAATTTTATCGCGCAGAAATAGCTGAAGCTCGCCTTGTGGCTGGTACAGGCTGTAACGCGGCGGCGGGACAATTTGCGCTCAATCCTTTGATCAAAGCGGGGGTAATCGACCTTGATCAAATCATCCTTGATTTGAAGGCTGGGGTCTCGGGTGCAGGCCGCAGCGCTAAGGAAAGTCTGCTGCACGCTGAGCTGTCCGAAGGGACGCAGAGCTATTCCGCAGGCGGCCTGCATCGCCATTTAGGCGAGTTTGATCAAGAGTTTAGCGCTCTTGCTGGCCGTAAGGTCGAAGTGCAATTTACACCGCACCTGTTGCCAATGAATCGCGGTATATTGATGACCGCCTATGTCAAGGGCATACCAGAGCTGTTGCACGAAACGCTTAGCAAAGCCTATGCTGATGAGCATTTTTTACAAGTTTTGCCCTTCGGGCACTTGCCGTCAACACGCGATGTGCGCGGCACAAATTTTTGCCATATCGGCGTGGTTGGTGACCGCAAGGTAGGGCATGCGGTTATCATATGCGTGATAGATAATCTGACCAAAGGGTCAAGCGGGCAAGCCTTACAGAATGCTAATTTGATGCTGGGGATACCCGAGATGATGGGCCTGACCAGTTTTGCGATTGTGCCATGATTAAAATGCGCTCACTGAAAAAGAAACGCCGCATCCAATTGATAGCATTTGCTTTTATAGGGTTGATTGGGGCTACGGCTTTGGTTGGCTATGCTTTGCGTGACGGGATCAACTTCTTTCGCGCCCCCAGCCAAGTGATGTCCGATCCTCCGCAAGAAGGGGAGGTTTTTCGTCTGGGCGGCTTGGTTGAAACGGGCTCTCTGGTGCGCGGACAAGGCACCGAAGCGTCCTTCCGGGTGACAGATGGCGTGGCTGTGGTTGAGGTAATTTTCGACGGTATTTTACCCGATCTTTTCGCTGAGGGGCAGGGCATGATTGCCACCGGCGTTTACGTTAATAAAGTATTTCAAGCCTCTCAAATACTGGCTAAACATGACGAAAACTATATGCCCAAAGAACTGGTTGACAGCCTGAAAGAAACCGGAGTTTACAAGACACCAAACGCGGCCTTACCCCTGAACTAATAGTCACCACGCACCTGGTGTCAAAAGGCGGAGGTCATTTTAGATATCACACGAATAACAGAATTGGCATTTAGCCGCTAAGGCGGTTAAGCTGATTGGGCGACCCCACAAATGGGGTTACATTATCCATGCTGCACCTTTTGGATTAGATCTCACTTGCGACCGGCAAGTATATGTCTAAGATCTTAGTGCCTAAACATTTTAAGAATAAATAAGATTCCTTAAAAAGTATTTTTACCGTTCGTAAATTTATCTATTTTCCGTCTATTTGGAGTGTTCGATCTATGATGTGATTTCCATGTTATGCTGAACTTATGAGCGTATTTGTTGAGAATTGTAAAAAATGGGTTTTGAGTGCCGTAGTGACTAAGTCGTAGGGCTCATATCCCAATTTCCATATTGGCCTCTGGGACATTGTTTTTTTGAAGTCATGAGTAACGTCACGCAAAACTTTAGTCCGGATGGTGGGAATGATTGCTGTACCAAAAACGCTTAGGTGGCTACTGAGTACAGCGGTTTACTTTTGTGTGGGTGCGCGGAACTTTATTATTAGGTTAAAGTACCAAGACCTCTATTACAGATTTCGTCGTAAATTTGGGCGATGGTCCCTCCTGATTGGCCGGCAAAAGCTGCAAGAAAGTGGCGAAATTTAATTCATAGTGCTGGTTTTTACAGTGGAGCATTGACCAACTCTTTCGGCTCTGGCATTCGGGTAATGAAAGAGGCTGATAATGAACCTATTTAATGATATTAAAGATATTGTGTTGCAAGCGGTTGCAACCCTTGTAGCGGCGGGTGATTTGCCTGAAGGATTGGATTTTGGCGCAATCGCCGTGGAACCTCCTCGCGATCCGCTGCACGGCGATATGGCAACAAATGCTGCCATGGTTTTGGCCAAACCTGCAGGCCTTTCGCCGCAGGTTATTGCTAATAAGCTGGCGGTGCTTTTGGCGCAAAACCCCTGCATCAGCGAGGTAGCGATTGCTGGGCCCGGCTTTATTAACTTGCGACTTCATAATGAGGTTTTGCAAGGGCTTGTGGTGGCGATTTTGACACAGGGCATCGATTATGGCCGCGCTACCTTTGGAGCGGGCATTCGCGTCAATGTTGAGTTTGTCTCGGCCAACCCCACGGGGCCTATGCACGTGGGCCATGTACGCGGCGCGGTGTTTGGTGACGCGTTGGCTAGGCTTTTGGCCTTTGCCGGCTTTGGTGTGACACGCGAATATTACATAAATGACGGTGGTGCGCAGGTTGAGGTTCTGGCACGCTCAGCCTATCAGCGCTATCGTCAAGCCTATGGTTATGAACCTGAAATTTCTGAAGGGCTTTATCCGGGCGACTACCTCATTCCTGTTGGGGCCGCGATGAAAGATGCCTTTGGCCGAAGCCTTCTAGAAGAACCCGAAGAAAAATGGCTAACCACCGTGCGCGATTTTGCGGGTGAGATGATGATGGATATGATCCGCGAAGATCTGGCCTCATTGAATGTGCAGATGGATGTATATTCATCGGAAAAGGCGCTTTATGGTACGGGTCAAATAGAGGCCGCGATTGACAAATTGCGTAGCCAAGGTCTGATCTATGAAGGTGTGCTCGAGTCGCCGAAAGGCAAAACATTAGAAGATTGGGAGCCGCGCAAGCAGACCTTGTTCAAATCGTCAAATTTTGGTGATGATGTTGACCGGCCAGTGATGAAATCTGACGGGTCTTGGACTTACTTCGCCCCTGATGTCGCCTATCATTATAACAAAGTTCAACGTGGATTTGATCAGCTGATAGATATTTTTGGGGCAGATCATGGCGGCTATGTCAAACGGATGAAGGCTGCCGTGGCGGCTCTATCTGACGGAAAAACTACATTAGATATTAAGCTTATCCAATTGGTAAAACTATGGAAAAATGGCAATCCCTTTAAAATGTCAAAACGTGCTGGTACTTTTGTAACCTTGCGCGATGTAGTCGATTTGGTGGGGGCAGATGTTACAAGGTTCGTTATGCTGACCCGCAAAAACGACGCGCCTTTGGATTTTGATTTTGACAAGGTGTTAGAACAGTCAAAAGATAACCCCGTCTTTTATGTACAATATGCCAATGCGCGCATCAACTCCGTCATGAGCAAAGCCAAAGCTCTTGGTCTGCCCACTTCAGACGTGGCTTTGGGTGCTATGGGGGCTGCTACTTTGTCGCACGATGCCGAGCTGGCTGTGATCAAGAAAATGGCCGAATGGCCACGTTTGGTTGAAATAGCCGCACGTGGAAATGAACCGCATCGTGTGGCCTTTTACCTTTATGACTTGGCGTCCGAGCTGCACGGTCTGTGGAATAAGGGCAATGACAACCCAGCATTGCGCTTTGTGCAAGAAGATTTGGCTGTTATGGGGCCAAAAATAGCACTTGTGCGTGCAGTAGGCGTTGTGATTTCGTCTGGTCTTGCTATTCTTGGTGTTACACCGGTTGAGGAAATGCGCTGATCAAAAGCGCCGCACCCGTGCTGGCCCAAAGGCTCAGAGTAAATATGAGGCGCGCATGACAGAATGGGATTATAACGCCGGTAAAGAAGGGCCGCCCGATCTGGCAAGGCCTGAGCGTTCGCGCCAAGCGACCAAAGTTGTGCAAATCATCGCTGGCATCAGCTCTCTTTGGCTGACGGTTGGTATGGGCTACTGGGCTATCGATCTGGCGCGGCGCGATGTGTCGGGGGTCACCGTGGTCAAAGCACTGGTGGGTCCTATGCGTTTAGTGCCGGACAATCCGGGCGGCGATGTAATCAGCTATCAGGGCCTTTCGGTGAACGAGATAGCCGCCAAAAAGGGCGCGACCGATTTGCCAGATAAGGTGACTTTGGCTCCGTCCTCGATTGATTTAAGCAGCGAAGATGCCCCCGGACTTACACCCGCACAAAGCGCGCCACTTATATCTTTGCCCCAAACCCAAACCAAAAGCCAACCACGGCCTTTAACAGTGCCACCGGTTGCGTCTAAAGATCCAAGTTACATGGACATGGCACCAGAGGATTTTTCCCCTAAAATCATACAAACCTCGATCGAAGAGGCGCTGTCAATTGCAATTTCCAATTCAAGTTTAGACGATCCGTCCATGCCACCCGAGGGAGCGATGCAGGGAGGGCAGGAGCGCTCAATTCGACCTAAGCCACGACCCCTGGCGCTGATGGTCCCGCAAAGTTACATCCGTCAAAACGACGCCGTCGCAGGGATATCAGGGCGTGAAATCAGCTATGATGATATTGCCATTGGCACGCGGTTGGTGCAGCTCGGCTCTTTTTCCACGCCGGAGGTTGCACGCCTGGAATGGGTCCGGTTGTCGGCTAAGTTTGACCAGTTTTTTGCCGATAAGGTGCGTGTCGTGCAGCGTGCGCCCGTGGACAATAAGATATATTTTCGCCTGCGGGCCCATGGATTTATTGACGCCGAGGATTCCAAACGGTTTTGTGCTGCCATTCAAGCAGAAGGGGCGGCCTGTATCCCCGCCATTAAGCGTTAACATGGTGGTGGGCCCCACTATCCTTGCGCCTTTGGGGCTGGTGCTTGGTGAAACTGAGCGCGCCTTCTTCAGCCGGGTCACACCCTACGGCTTTATCCTATTTGCTCGCAATTTAGATAATCGCGACCAGATTAAAATGCTTTGCGCGGATCTGCGGGAATCGGTAGGGCGTGACACGCCAATCTTTATTGACCAAGAGGGTGGGCGCGTGCAACGCCTTTTGCCCCCCCTGGCCACACAGTTCTTAGCTCCTCTAGACGAGGTGGAGCGTGTCACCGCCCAACATGGGCCCAAAGCGGCCTTACGGGCAATTTATCTGCGCCACCGATTGATCGCGGCTGATCTTGTAGCTTTGGGAATTGATGCCAATTGCGCACCGACAGCCGATATCGCCTGGCCGCAAACCCATGAGTTTCTAAGAAATCGTTGCTATGGCACAACTACCAAACAAGTCAGTACCCTATGCGTGGCAGCGGCTGATGGGTTGCTGGCTGGTGGAGTTTTGCCGGTTATAAAACATATACCC
>DPZQ01000108.1 GCA_003536295.1 Rhodobacter sp.
ACATGGGCGCAGCAATTGGCAGAAATGGATCATGAGGATGATGACGTCGGCACTAGCTGGAATGCGCGCGCGCGTGCTAGTAAGCCCGACTGGATGTCGCCGCGCATGGCTTGGCGCGCCATTCAATCGGCCCTGCCAAAAGAGGCAATCATCTCATCCGATATAGGCAATAACTGTGCGATCGGCAATGCCTATCCCAGTTTTGAAGAGGGGCGTAAATATTTGGCGCCGGGCTTGTTTGGCCCTTGTGGCTATGGTTTGCCCTCGATCATTGGTGCTAAAATAGGTAAGCCTGATGTACCTGTGGTGGGTTTTTCGGGCGACGGGGCCTTTGGCATTGCGGTAACTGAACTTACCGCAATTGGGCGGCCTGAATGGCCGGCAATTACTATGATAGTGTTTCGCAATTATCAATGGGGTGCGGAAAAGCGCAACTCAACTCTTTGGTATGACGACAATTTTGTTGGAACCGAGCTTGACAATAACGTAAGCTACGCAGGCATTGCCCGAGCTTGCGGTTTGCAAGGGGTGCAGGCAAATACCATGGGTGAGTTGCGCGATATGCTGCACAAAGCCATTGATGACCAGATGAACCACGGTAAAACTACGTTAATCGAAGCGATGATTAACCAAGAACTGGGTGAACCGTTTCGCCGCGACGCGATGAAAAAACCTGTGGCTGTAGCGGGAATTTCCGCGTCTGACATGCGGCCGCAGTCGGTGTAATGACACTGCCTTTTGACTTAGATCCTGCTGCGGCCGCCTTTTTGGCCGCAGCTGTTTTTGGGTCGGCCCTTGTGCGGGGTTACTGCGGCTTTGGATTTTCGGCATTGGTGATTGCGGCGGCGGCGTTGGTGACCCATCCGCTTCATTTTGTGGCTGTTGTTATTTTATGCGAGATTGTGATGACCGTGCAGGCATGGCGCGGCTTAAGTTTTGCGGTTGATTGGCGGCGCGTTGGTTTTTTGATGCTGGGCGCTGGTCTGGGCTTGCCTTTTGGCCTTTGGGCGTTGGGGGAGCTGTCGGCGGACTGGGTGCGCATTACCATGTCGGCCTATCTTTTGATAATGTGCGCGATTTTGCTGGCTGGTTGGCGCTTTAGGGCGGCGGTTGGCGCCCTGGGCCATTTTGGCGTTGGGCTAATTTCTGGATTGGCCAACGCGGTTGGGATGGGGGGGCTGCCTGTGGCGGCCTTTTTTGCGGCCCAGCCAATAGCGGCGGCGGTTTTTCGGGCGACTTTGGTGGCCTATTTCCCCTTGCTCGATCTTTATTCGGGGCCGCTTTATTGGTATAGTGGTATGTTGTATTGGGACACGCTGTGGGCCAGTGCGCTGGCTTTACCATTTGTTTTTGCTGGAAATTATTTGGGTGGGCGGCATTTTTTAAAAAGTGATCCTCAAAGTTTTAAACGTTTTATAATCTATCTTTTGGCGCTTTTAAGTCTTTTGATCTTGGGGCGGACGGTTTTGATATGAGCGGGTTTTCTCAACGTGAACCAAAGCTGATTGTTTTGGCAGAGGGCAGCGATCGGCGTGTGCTGGTTGCGGCCTTACAAGCTGTGCGTAACAACAAGGTACGGGTGCTTTTATTGGGCGCGCGTGCCCAGATTTTGGAAGTGGCGGCCGCCGAAGGGGCCTTGGGCCAAGGGTTGCTCATGCTTGACCCAAAGACGGCCGCCCTTCGGCCAGAGTTGTGCGCGCGCCTTTTTGCTCTACGTAGCCATAAGGGCGTTACCAAAGTTCAAGCGCGGGTTCTTTTAGAAAATCCACTTGTGCTGGCGGCACTTTTGGTTGAGATGGGGCTGGCCCATGGCACTTTGGGTGGCGCGGTTGCAACAACGGCTGCCACCATTCGCGCAGCGCTGCAGGTGATTGGTCTGGCGCCTGATGTCGCGCGCGTGTCCAGCTTTTTCCTGATGTATCTGCCCGCCCTTGGTGGGGCTAAGCCACGCACACTGGCCTTTGCGGACTGTGCCTTGTCGGTTGATCCAAATGATCGTGAATTGGCGGATATCGCCGTTCGTACTGCGCGCTCGTTCGAGGCGGCGACAGGGCAAAGGGCACGCGTGGCGCTTTTGTCTTTTTCAACCATGGGCAGTGGGTCTGGCGAGCAGGTCGATAAGGTACGCCGCGCTACCGCTTTAGCCCAAGCCCAAGCGCCTGATGTAATGATTGCGGGCGAATTGCAATTTGATACGGCCTTTGTGCCCGCCGTTGCGGAGCAAAAAGGGGTCGTCTCGGATGTGGCTGGGCAGGCCAATGTTTTTGTCTTTCCAAATCTTGAGGCAGGTAATATTGGTTATAAAATAGCCCAACGTCTAGGGGGGGCCTTGGCCATCGGCCCAATTTTGCAAGGTTTGGCCAAACCCGCAAATGATTTGTCGCGTGGTGCCACATCCGAAGATATCCTGGCCATGATCGAAGTCACGGCCCTTCAGGCCAAAGAGGAAACCCCTTTGGTGCCCACGTCAATTTTTGAAGAACTGTGAGAAAAGAATGTCGCAACCCCTGCTGAACCCTTCGCCTAAAATCTCCGATCAGGTGCGTAAGACCACCTGCTATATGTGCGCGTGCCGCTGCGGGATTGATGTGCATCTGACCTCGGGGAAAGTGACCTATATCGAGGGAAACCGCGATCACCCCGTTAATAAGGGAGTGCTTTGCGGCAAGGGGGCCTCGGGGATTAGGCAGGTCTATGCGCCGTCGCGCCTGACGGCCCCTTTACGGCGCGTGGGCCCGCGAGGCTCTGGGGCGTTTGAGGTGATAAGCTGGGATGAGGCGTTGAAAACAGCCACCAACTGGATGGGCCCTTTGCGCGATACAGCGCCGCAAAAACTGGCTTTTTTTACGGGGCGCGACCAAAGCCAAAGTCTGACCTCTTATTGGGCGCAGGCATTTGGCACGCCCAATTACGCGGCCCATGGGGGCTTTTGTTCGGTAAATATGGCCGCGGCGGGGATTTACACAATCGGCGGGGCCTTTTGGGAATTTGGCCAACCCGATTGGGAAAACACCAAATTGTTTGTTATGTTTGGCGTGGCCGAAGACCATGACAGCAATCCCATCAAAATCGGCATCGGTAAACTTAAGGCCAAAGGGGCCAAGATCATTGGCATCAACCCCATTCGAACGGGCTATAATGCAGTGGCGGATGAGTGGTTTGGGGTCACTCCCGGCAGTGATGGTCTGTTGATTTTGGCGTTAATCCATTGCTTGCTTGAGGCGGGTAAGATCGACCTTGATTATTTGGCACAATTTTCAAACGCGCCCTATTTGCTCAATGCGGATAAGGGTCCGCAAAAAGGCCTTTTTTTGCGAGATGCCGACGGAAAGCCGCTGGTGATTGACGCCAAAAGTGGCGCCCCCGTAGCCTTTGACGCTAAAGGCATCAGTCCCGATCTGGGCGGCACGTTAAACGGTGCGCGCACCGTTTTTCAGCACATGGCTGAGCGCTATCTAAATTCCGAACATGCACCCGAACAGGTAGCCGAACGGATCGGCATCAGTGCCGCGCGTATACGCGAACTGGCCGCTGCTTTGGCCCATGCAGCCTTTGATGAACCCATCATAATTGATCAGCCTTGGACCGATTTTCGGGGCAATCAGCATAATAAAATGATCGGCCGCCCTGTAAGTTTTCACGCCATGCGCGGTATTTCGGCTCATGCGAACGGATTTCAAACCGCGCGAGCCTTACATATTTTGCAAATCATGCTGGGGGCGGTTGAAACGCCCGGCAGTTATCGTTTAAAGGCCCCCTACCCAAAACCAGTTGAGGCCCACCCAAAACCGCATTTTAACGCAAAAGCGGGGCAGGCTCTGGACGGACCGCATTTGGGCTATGTGCGCCACCCAGACGATTTGGCGCTTTTACCTGATGGTCAGCCTGCACGTATTGATAAAGGGTTTTCTTGGGAAAACCCGTTTTCCGCCCATGGGTTGATGCATATGGTTATCCCAAATGCCCATGCCGCCGATCCTTATGAGATCGACACGATGTTCCTTTATATGGCCAATATGTCCTGGAACTCGTCGATGAACACCGGCGCTGTTATGGAGATGCTGACTGACAAAAAGGAAAATGGTGACTATAAAATCAAAAATATCATCTATTCTGACGCATATGCTTCGGAAATGGTGGCCTATGCGG
>DPZQ01000159.1 GCA_003536295.1 Rhodobacter sp.
AGTTAAGATTGATTGTTCTAAAAGGTCAACATTGATTGAAAAATTGGGATTGGTTGGAATTTTGACCAGATTATCTTGACCGATTCCCGCAATTCGCGTGGCCTTATCAACCGACGAATGGGCCTGCGCCGAGGTGTAAAGCCGCAGCCGCTTTTGTCCGCTTAGGCCCGCGCTTAGGCCTTGCCAGTTCAGGGCCGCTTCGCGCATCGTTAAGACAGCCGAAAGCGTTGCGGTGGTGGCGCTGTCATGGATTGTGCCATTGAAATGGGCTGGCAGACCAAGCGCTTGGGCCAGCCAAGACATCATCACCTCCTCCATCTCGGTGGCGACGGGGGCGCTTTGCCAAATCATGCCTTGGGCGGCTATCGCATTGCAAAGTTGCTCTGCCAGCATTGAGGCGGGGGCGGCATTAGCGGGAAAATAGGCAAAAAAGCGCGGGTGTTGCCAATGGGTCATGCCGGCGGGCACGATCCGTTCGAAATCGGCAAATATCTCTGACATCGGTTCTGGATCATTGGGCGGCGATTTGGATAAAAGTGCAGCGCTAGCGCCTTTATTCAAGGGGGCGCGCACGGGGCGCGTCCGTAATGTGGTATGATACTCATGCGCCCAGTCAGCTGCATGTTTTGACCAATGGAGCAACTCATCGTGGTTCATGGGGCCCTCATGTTTTTTTGTAAGCTCTTATAGTTAGGGTTAAAGGGCAAGGGGCTTGGCCTGACTAAGGTTCTGGTCTAGAACCTTAGTCAGGCGAAATAGGGCATGACAGTGATAAAACTTCACAATAGTAAAACACGTTTAAAAACAGACTTCACGCCAATTGATGCAAAAAATGTGCGTCTTTATGTCTGCGGCCCCACGGTTTATGATCGCGCACATATCGGCAATGCGCGCCCTGTGATTGTGTTTGATCAGCTGTTTCGACTGTTGCGCCATGTTTTCGGAGAAAATCACGTCACTTATGTGCGCAATTTCACAGATGTTGATGATAAAATCAACGCGGCGGCGGTCAAGCGGGGCCTTTCTATCCGCCACATCACCGATGAAACCATTGCCTGGTACCATGAGGATATGGACGCAATAGGGGCCTTGCGCCCCACCCATGCGCCGCGCGCCACCGACTACATCGCCCAAATGCTGGATATGATTGGCGATTTAATCGCCAAAGGACATGCCTATGTGGCCGAGGGCCATGTTTTGTTTGACGTGCGCTCTTACTCCGAGTACGGGCAATTTTCGGGGCGTGGGCTCGATGATATGATAGCAGGCGCCCGCGTTGAGGTGGCCCCCTATAAGCGCGATCCGTTGGATTTTGTGCTTTGGAAACCCTCAGGCGTGCAAGAACCAGGCTGGGACAGCCTCTACGGCTATGGTCGCCCCGGATGGCATATTGAATGCTCGGCCATGAGCCATGCACTTTTGGGTCCGCATTTTGACATTCACGGCGGCGGCAATGATCTATTGTTTCCCCATCATGAGAATGAGATTACACAAAGCTGCTGCGCGCATCCTGATGCGGGCTTTGCTAATGTATGGATGCATAATGAAATGCTGCAAGTTGATGGCAAAAAAATGTCGAAATCTTTGGGTAATTTCTTTTCGTTACGTGATCTTTTGGACAAGGGGTATGGTGGCGAAGTAATCCGTTTGGTCTATTTGGGCACTCACTATAGCCGCCCCATGGATTGGACTGATACCAAAGCCCGGCAGGCCGCAGGCACGTTGCGCAAGTGGCACGCTTTGAGCAAAAATCACAGCGCAGATCCGAACTTTTGCCATGCCGTTCCGTCTAGTGTTTTATCATCGCTTTGTGATGATTTAAACACCGCGGGTGCCATCGCGGCTTTGCATGATTTGGCCGCAGTGGGCGACGCTGCAGGTCTATTGGCGGGTGCGCGTTTGATGGGGCTTTTGGGGGCTGGCCAAGGCACATGGGTTGCGGTCAAAACCGCAGATGCGGACACAGAGGCCTTGATTGACGCTTTGCTTGGAGCGCGCAAAGCTGCACGTGAGGGTCGTAATTTTGCAAAAGCCGACGCGCTGCGCGATGCAATCGTGCAAGCGGGTGTGATTATAAAAGACAGTGCGCATGCGGTCGAATGGTCCTTAGCTGACGATTTTGACCCGCTTAAATTACCCAAATTATGAATTGATTTTCCAAATGGTTGAAAAAATCTATCTTTACGACACAACTTTGCGCGATGGGCAACAGACCCAAGGCGTGCAGTTTTCCTTTGCTGATAAGGTAAAAATAGCAACTATGCTGGATGAACTGGGGATCGATCATATCGAAGGCGGCTGGCCGGGCGCGAACCCTACGGACTCCGAGTTTTTTGAACATCCACCCAAACTTTCTGCCCGCCTTACCGCCTTTGGAATGACCAAACGGGGTGGGCGCTCGGCGGAGAATGATGATGTTTTGGCGGGCGTCATTAATGCCAAAACCAAATCGGTTTGTTTAGTGGGCAAGACACATGATTATCATGTGACCTGCGCCTTGGGCGTTAGTCTAGATGAAAATCTTGAAAATATCACTGCATCTATCGCCTATTTGGTGACTTTGGGGCGCGAAGCGCTCTTTGACGCCGAACATTTCTTTGACGGCTATATGGCCAATAAGTCTTATGCTTTGGCTTGTGTGATGGCAGCCTATAAAGCAGGCGCGCGGTGGATCGTGCTTTGCGACACTAACGGCGGCCGTTTGCCTGCAGAAATTGGCCGTATCACCGCCGAAGTGATTGCCCAAGGTATTGATGGCGCGCGTTTGGGCATTCATTGCCATGATGACACGGGCCACGCGGTTGCAAACACTTTGGCCGCTATCGATGCGGGTGCGCGCCAAGTGCAAGGCACGCTGAACGGTTTGGGCGAAAGATGTGGCAATGCTAATTTGATAAGCCTGATCCCGACGCTTCTGCTTAAAGACCCTTATAAAAGCCGATATTCAGTTGGTGTTCAGCCTGAAAACCTACCGTCCTTGCTGCGCGTCAGTCGGATGCTGGATGATATTTTAAACCGTGTGCCACTACGCTCGGCTCCTTATGTGGGTGCGTCGGCCTTTGCGCACAAGGCGGGGCTGCATGCCTCGGCCATCTTAAAAGATCCTAGTACCTATGAGCATATCGACCCTGTCTTGGTCGGCAATGAGCGGGTGATACCCATGTCAAACCAAGCTGGCCAGTCCAACTTACGCGCGCGGCTTTTGTCGGCAGGGATTGAGGTGGCAGACAAAGATCCGCGTTTGTTACGCATTCTTGAAGTGGTGAAAGATCGTGAAGACCAGGGCTATTCCTATGACGGTGCGCAAGCCAGTTTTGAGCTGTTGGCGC
>DPZQ01000221.1 GCA_003536295.1 Rhodobacter sp.
GGAAACAGCGCCACTAAACCAAAGGCGTTGAGGCTGGGTTGAATGACCAATAAAGCCCCGCAAAACCCCACCACACTGGCTCCAATGCGCCGTGGCCCAACCTCATCTTTAAAAAGTGCTTTGCCCAGCCATAAAAGAATAAAGGGCTCAACAAAAGCGATTGCCAAAGCGTCGGCAATAGGCATGACGGTAACAGCCATGACAAAACAATAGGTTGAAAGTATCAATAAAAATGCGCGGAGCGCCACATATTTGACCATACGCTTTGAAAGTGTCCACTCAATCCGCATCATCACCATGACGGGCACCATCAAAGCGCCTTGCACAATAAAGCGCGCGGCAGTTATTTGCCCCACAGGAATATCCGCTGTCGCCAGTTTCGAGGCCACATCCAACAAGGGAGCCAAAAGGCAAAAAACCAGCATCAAAAGAATGCCGCGCAAGATTTGATCGGGGGCGCGAGATAAAAGGGGTGTTAGCAATTTGGCACATTCACGGCCAAGCCGCCTAAGCTGGTTTCTTTATATTTATCGCTCATATCGCGCCCAGTTTGGCGCATGGTTTCCACGCAGACATCCAGCGACACCAAATGTACACCGTCCCCGCGCAGCGCTAATGAGGCTGCTGACACGGCCTTGATCGCGCCAAGTCCATTGCGCTCAATGCAGGGCACTTGCACCAATCCTGCAACCGGATCGCAGGTCATGCCCAAATGATGTTCCAGGGCAATTTCGGCAGCATTTTCGATCTGTTCGGGCGTGCCGCCTAACACTGCGGCCAAACCCGCCGCCGCCATTGCTGCCGCTGAGCCCACCTCGGCTTGGCATCCACATTCCGCCCCCGAGATTGATGCATTATGCTTCACAATCCCCCCAATCGCTGCCGCGGTTAGGAAGTAATCGTCGATCTTTTCGCTCGAGGCGCCAGGTACATGGTCAAGATAATAGCGCAGTACCGCAGGCACCACGCCCGCCGCACCATTGGTAGGGGCCGTGACCACGCGCCCGCCTGCAGCATTTTCCTCATTCACCGCCATGGCGTAAAGGCTCATCCAGTCGTTGATCGTATGGGGTGGGGCCAAGTTCAAGCCGCGCTCGGCCAAAAGTGAGGCGTGGATGCCCTGTGCACGTCGGCGCACCTTTAAGCCACCTGGCAAAATACCCGTTTCGCGCATGCCCTTATCGATACAATCAGACATGACGGCCCAAATGTCTGCAATGCCTTGGTGCAGTTGATTGGGGCTTTTATGCACCAGCTCATTAGCACGTTTAATCTCGGCAATAGATTTACCGGACGCTTTGGCCATTTTCAGCATTTCGGTCGCGTTCACAAACGGAAAGGGAACGGCTGGGCCTGATGTGTCTGGGATTTTTCCTGTTGCAAGTTCAGAATCCGTTAGCACAAAGCCGCCGCCGATTGAGTAGAAAATCTGCTCGAGTATCACATCGCCCTGCGCATCGGTGGCGCGCAAGATCATGCCATTAGCATGACCAGACAGAACCGTATCGTAGTCAAAAAGTAAATCCTTGCTGGGATCGAAATGCAGTGCTCCAAGGTCTGGCACATCAATTAGCTTGTTTTGGAAAATGGCCGCCAACACCGTTTCGGCGCGGGCATGCTCATAAGTGGCGGGCACAAATCCTGCCAACCCCAAGATCGTTGCGCGGTCTGAGGCGTGCCCCACCCCGGTGAAAGCCAACGACCCGTGCAAGCTGGCCCGCAGGCCGGCCGCGCGAAATGGGCTTTTTTTCAACATGTCCAAAAAGCGTGCTGCCGCAACCATAGGCCCCATTGTATGGCTGGATGAGGGGCCAATGCCGATTTTGAACATATCGAAAACAGACAAAAACATAGGGATCCTTACTAACTTCTTAAACTTGTGCGTCGGGTAGGGAGCAAATCTGCTCTACAGTTAAACATGTTGATGCAATTAAACATGCAGACCCCGCAAACAACATCAAAAAACGACATGAAATCGTCTAAAAAGCCACAGATTGCTGATGGTCTAAAAAATCTGTTAGATTGCCCCTCGCTTACAGGGAAGATTTGACTATAACGGCCCCAAAGAAAAGGAGCCTAAAATGACCAAATCGCCCATCAAAAACCCTCTCAACGCAACAGAATTTGCCAAATTGGCTGCTGCAAAGTGTGCGGTTGATTTTGTGCAGGATGGCATGCGTTTGGGTTTGGGTACGGGCTCGACTGCGGCTTGGATGGTACGCGCTTTGGCCGACCGTATTGCGAAAGAAGGGCTTAAAGTGCAAGGAGTGCCCACTTCAAGTCGCACCGCCGCTTTGGCGCATGCGCTTAATGTGCCGATTGTAACTTTGGATCAGGCAAAATGGCTGGATTTGACCATTGATGGGGCCGACGAATTTGACCCCCAGTTTCAGCTGATCAAAGGTGGTGGGGCAGCTTTGTTACAAGAAAAGATTGTGGCTCAAGCCTCGGATCAGATGATAGTGATCACGGACCCTGCAAAAGACGTGGCCCGTTTGGGTGCCTTTGCCTTACCGGTCGAGGTGATCCCTTTTGGCTCTACGACCACCCAACGCCAAATCGAAGCGTTGCTGGCGGATTTGGGCCTATCGGGGCGCACAGTGACGCTGCGTCAATGCCAAGGGGCCCCTTTAATGACGGATGAGAATAATTTCATTTTGGATTTGCATTTGCAAAGCATCCCAGATGCACTGGCTTTGGCCCAAGGGTTGAACGCTATTGCTGGTGTGGTGGAAAATGGTCTCTTCATTGGGCTTTGTGATAGGGTGATTATCGGTCATCCTGATGGGCGCGCCGAGACGCGTGGCCATGAAGGTAGCCTTTTCAGCACCCTTGATCCCCAGGAGTGCGGCGATATTTTCGCAATGGCGGAGCAAGGTAAATGAGTGTTTTTGATTATGATCTTTTCGTTATTGGTGGCGGCTCTGGCGGGGTGCGCGCGGCGCGCATCGCTGCTTCCGAAGGGGGGGCGCATGTGGGTTTAGCCGAAGAATATCGGCTTGGGGGGACTTGCGTCATTCGGGGTTGCGTGCCCAAAAAGCTGATGGTTTTTGCTTCGGAGTTTCCGCAAATGGTCCGTGATGCCCGTGCCTATGGCTGGGATATCGCCCCGCCCGTAGCAAATTGGGATGCGTTTCAAACCAATCTAAAGGCCGAGCTTGACCGACTAGAGGCAGCCTACCGTGCAACGCTTAAAGGGGTCGATGTGCAGGTTTACCCGCAACGCGCCCGCCTTGTTGATGCGCACCGCGTCGCCCTTGATGATGGACAAATTATTACGGCTGCGCATATTTTAGTGGCGACAGGCGGACGGCCCTTTGTGCCCGATATCGAAGGGGCCGAACTGGGCGTCACTTCTAATGAGGTGTTTCACCTTTCGGCCGTACCAAAACGGGTTTTGGTCGTGGGTGGGGGCTTTATCGCCTCAGAGTTTGCTTCTATTTTCAATGGGTTGGGCGCAGTTGTTACCCTGGCCTACCGTGGGGATGCTATTTTGCGTGGTTTTGACCGCGAGGCAACGGCCCATGTAGCAAGTGCGATGCAGGCGCGTGGCGTCACAGTCTTAACTGGATGCGACGTGACCAAATTGCAAAAGACCGCGACAGGTGTTCAGGCCCTTTTCGCCACCGACGTAGGGCTTGAGGCTGATTTGGTACTTTTTGCCACGGGCCGGGTGCCCAACTCCCAAGACTTGGGTTTAGAGGCACTGGGTGTCGGTCTTGGGGCGGGGGGCGAAGTACTGGTGGATGGATTTTCGCAAACTTCTATCCCCTCAATCTTTGCGGTGGGGGATGTGACCGACCGTGTAAGCCTAACACCCGTGGCTATTCGTGAAGGGCACGCTTTTGCCGATACGATCTTTTTGGGAAAATCGCGACAAATGGATTATGAAAATATTCCATCGGCTATTTTTACCCAGCCTGAAATGGGGACCGTGGGCCTGACCGAAGAACAGGCTATCAAGCGCGGTGATATCGCCATTTATAGTACCCAATTCCGCCCGATGCGGAGTATGTTTGCAGGCCAAGATGAAAAAGTGCTTTTTAAATTAGTAGTTTGCGCTACGAGCGACAAAGTGCTTGGCTGCCATATTGTGGGTCCTCAGGCGGGTGAGATGATTCAACTTGTGGCCATCGCCGTTAAAATGGGGGCCACCAAGGCCCAGTTTGATAGCACGGTTGCAGTGCATCCGACCATGTCAGAAGAATTAGTCACACTCAGAAAACCCACAAGAATTTTGCCAAAATCGCAATAAAACGCCGATGAAAACTTGAATTTTAATTAAAAGTCACCAGTTAGTGACTAAGGAAACAAAAAGGATTGTGTGAATGTCAGGAAACGGTGGCCCTTGGGGTGGCGGCGGAAACGGTAATGATGATGGCCGCAACAAAGGCGACGGGCGTAATGATGGCCGCAAATCAAGTAATGAACCACCACAGGTTCCCGAAATAGAAGAGCTGGTGCGTAAAGGCCAAGAGCAACTGCGCGTTTTGATGGGCGGTCGTGCCAATCAAGGCGGCAATCGTGGTGGCGGTGGTGGGAGTGGTGGCGATGACAACCCGCTTGGCCCCTTGTTTACACGTCAGGGTGCGCTTTTGGCGCTTTTGGCTGCATTTGGTCTTTGGACCTTTGCCTCGCTTTACACGGTCAAACCCGAGGAGCGCTCGGTTGAACTGTTTTTGGGAGAGTTTTCCTCGATGGGCAGCCCAGGCTTGAACTTTGCACCTTGGCCGCTGGTCAAGGCCGAAATCGTGCAAGTAACGGGCGAACGTCAGACAGACATTGGCACGCGTGCTGAATTGGGTGATTCCGGTTTGATGCTGACCCGAGATCAAAATATCGTGGATATCGAATTCCAGGTTGTTTGGAATATTTCAGACCCAACCGCCTTTTTGTTCAATCTAACTGATGCGCCTGGAACGGTACGCGCGGTCGCGGAATCGGCGATGCGTGATATTATTGCACGTTCATCTCTTGCACCTGTTTTGAACCGTGATAGGGGCCTCATCGCGTCCGACCTGCGCACTGCCGTGCAAAATACGCTTGACAGCTATCAAGCAGGGATTTCTGTCGTGCGGGTCAATTTTGACAAGGCTGATCCTCCGCGCGAAGTGATCGACAGCTTTCGTGAAGTGCAAGCCGCTCAGCAAGAGCGTGACCGTCTAGAAAAAGAAGCTGACGCCTATGCTAACCGTGTAACCGCGGGCGCACGTGGTGAAACGGCACGATTAGCGGAAGAGGCCGAAGCCTACCGCGCCCAGGTTGTTAATGACGCCCAAGGTGAAGCCAGCCGCTTTTTAGCGGTTTACGAAGAATATGTGAAAGCGCCTGAAGTGACGCGTCGACGTATGTATTTAGAAACAATGGAAAAA
>DPZQ01000075.1 GCA_003536295.1 Rhodobacter sp.
GACCGTGTCACAACTGTCCTACATCGTGCTGGCCGCGTCTCTTTTCACGCCGGCCGCTCTGATTGGCGCGGTGTTGCATATTTGCGCCCATGCCGTATCAAAGATCACGCTGTTCTTTGCGGCAGGTAATATTTACACTGTTGCGCACAAAACCGAAGTGTCGCAGCTTAATGGTATTGGTCGAAAGATGCCCTATACGATGGGGGCCTTTGCTATTGGGGCAATCGCAATGATCGGCTTGCCCCCAACAGCGGGCTTTTTGGGAAAATGGTTTATTTTGTCGGGGGCGGCAGGCACGCAAAATAATTTTGCAATTTTTGTAATTATTTGCTCAACCCTCTTAAATGCTGCCTATTTCCTACCCATTATTTTTAGGGCTTTTTTCATGACCGCCTCACTTGATTCACATGGAAAGGCGACCGTCACAACTGCGGAAGATGCTCCTATTTTTATGCTTATCGCGATCATGGCGACCGCCACTCTGACGGTTTTGATGTTCTTTTTCCCCGATATCCCCCTGTCTTTAGCGCGCAGCATGTTAGGAGCCTAAGATGAAGCAACAGCAAGATCATTGGCTGGTTCGTCCTCGCACCATCAAGATCCTTTGGATCATGTTTTCGGTGGTTTTGGCGCTTTTGGTGGGGGCAGATTTTTTTGTCGCGCATCATCCGCATTTTGGCGTGGATGGCCTACCGAGCTTTTCAGCAGTTTTCGGCTTTATATCTTGCGTGATTTTGGTGTTTGGAGCCAAAGCCTTGGGCCTGCTGTTGAAAAAACCAGAAGATTATTATGATCGGTAATTTCATGTTATTTCCTGCACTTGTACTTATTTTTTCAGGCTTTTTGTCGCTTTTCTTGCGAGGAAATGTCCGTGCAGCGCTGTTATTAGGCGCACCTCTTTTTACCTTGTGGATGGTTTGGCAAATTTCCGATGGTCCGCAGCTGAGTGTGCCCTATTTAGGTTATGAGCTGACGCTCGTCTATGGCTCAAAGCTGGGTCGTTTGTTTGCCACGGTTTTTTCGTTGATGGCATTCATGGGTGCGCTTTTTGCGCTTAATCAACGCAGCAAACTAGAGCTCGGCGCAGCGTTTACCTATGCGGGAGCCGCCATTGGTGTGGCCTTGTGCAAAGACCTACTGACGCTATTCGTCTTTTGGGAGGTGATGGCTGTCGCCTCGACCTTGGTGCTTGTCTCAAATGGTGCTGCGGCCCTCAAGGCTGCGCTCCGCTATGGTTTGATGCATTTCTTGGGTGGCGTTATCTTGATGGCTGGTATTGCGGGCCATGTTGCCCAAACAGGGTCCATCTCCTTTGAGGCCATGACGCTTGAGCGGTGGCCCGAGATGCTGATGCTGGCGGGTATCTTGATCAACGCGGCGGCTGTGCCTTTGGGTGCTTGGTTGCCTGATGCCTATCCGCAAGCCTCTTGGTCAGGCATGGTATTTTTGTCTGCCTTTACTACAAAAACATCAGTTTTTGTTCTGATCGTTGCCTTCCCGGGGGAGCAAGTATTGATTTGGATTGGCCTCTTCATGGTCTTTCACGGTATTATTTGGGCCATTTTGGAAAATGATATGCGTCGCATTTTGGCGTATTCCATCATCAATCAGGTGGGCTTTATGCTGACTGGTATTGGTATCGGCTCTGAGGTGGCGTTGAACGGCGCTGCAGCACATGCATTTACTCATATCATCTATAAGGCGCTGTTGCTCATGTCTGCGGGCTCGGTCGTCTATATGACGGGCAAAAGCCGATGTTCGGATTTGGGCGGATTGTTCCGCACCATGCCTGTGACAATGGTCACAGGGGTAATTGGGGCTTTAGCCATTTCGGCTTTTCCCTTCACTTCGGGGTTCGTGTCAAAATCTATGGTCACGCAAGGGGCCGCTGATGCGCATCTTTCGGGGGTTTGGTATTTGTTGGTCGCCGCCTCAGCTGGGGTGTTTTTACACGCTGGTATTAAATTCCCTTGGTTCGTATTTTTTCAAAAAGACAGTGGCTTACGCCCCTCTGACCCACCTATGAATATGCAAGTTGCAATGATTATTGGAGCAGTACTTTGTATTTTTATTGGTGTTATGCCGCAAAGCCTATATGCTATTTTGCCATTTTATGTCGATTATGTACCCTATACGTTCAGCCATGTCGTGTCGCAATTGCAGCTTTTGTTGTTCTCTGGACTGGCGTTTTTCTTGATGCTGGGTCTTTTGAAGCGGACCGAGACAATCACTATTGACAGCGACTGGCTGTGGCGCAGATTAGGTCTGATTTTGGCAAATGGCACCGTACGGTTGGTGGTGCGTGTGGCTGCACCTGTGCGCCATGCTGGTGTGCAGGCGGTTCAAGCGCTGCTTTGGGGTCTCAATAAAACCCATAATGAAAAGGGCCCCCTTGGGCGCCCAGCGCAAACTGGGTCTATCGCGTTTTTGATGGTTTTGTTCTTGGCTATTTTTATCGCGCTAAGATTTTATAGCTGATAACTTGGGGGTCAGACTGACCCCCAAGTGGCGTTTAAAAACCAACATTATCTGTACCTTTTAGTGATAGTATTTCGCGCGCCTCATCTGGTGTGGCTATCTCGTGGCCCAAACCTTCGATAATCGCGCGCGCAGCTTTGACTTGCTGGGCGTTACTTTGGGCAAATTGGCCTGGGCCCATCCAAAGACTATCTTCAAGCCCGACACGTACATGTCCCCCCATCGCAGCAGACATGGCCGCGATAGACAATTGATGCCGACCGGCCCCAAGCACGGACCAGTGATAAGTATCGCCAAACAGGCGATCGGCGGTTCGTTTCATATGCATCACATCATCAGGATGCGCACCAATTCCTCCCATCAGGCCAAAAACCGTTTGTATGAATAAAGGCCCCTTCACCAAGCCCGCATCGAAAAAGTGTTTTAGATTGTAAAGGTGGGCGGTGTCATAACATTCAAACTCAAACCTTGTGCCATGTACGCTTAGGATGGTAATGATCTTTTCGATATCCGCAAAGCTATTGTGAAAGATGATGCCTTTGTCGCCGATGTAGTCACGTTCCCAGGGGTGTAGCAGCTGATCTCCAAAACGCTTTAACATTGGAAATAGCCCGAAATTCATTGACCCCATGTTCAGAGAGGCTAGCTCGGGCTGCCAAGTCGCGGCTGGGCGTAGGCGGTCGTCAATGCTCATGGTGGGTGCACCGCCTGTAGTAATATTGATTACCGCGTTTGAGTTTTGCTTGATCTCTTTTAAAAAGGGTAAAAAGGCCTGCGCGGTTTGGTCGGGGCGGCCGTCCTTTGGGTTGCGGGCGTGCAAATGCACAATCGCCGCCCCTTCTCTCACCGCGCCAAGCGCTGCTTTTGCAATTTCGGAGGCGGTGACGGGCAAATAGGGGGACATTGAGGGAGTGTGTATGGCCCCAGTCACTGCGCAGGTGATTATGGTTTTTCGTGCCAGGCTCATGTTTTGGTACCTTTTATTCTGCCGCCCATTTATTTCGTTAGCCCTATTTTTGACCTGCAACAGGTGGGTTCCCAGGCACGGGCAAGCCACGCAAGGACTTGTGAGAGCGCATATATTGCGGCGCATAGGCGGCTTCTTGGTTTAACGCTTCGGCCGCATGCCATACCCAGCGGGGATTGTTCAGCATAGCGCGTGCAATGGCAATCATATCGGCTTGGCCCGTGGCCAAAATTGTTTCCGCTTGCAATGGGTCAGTGATTTGGCCAACCGCCATCGTGGCGATGCCCGTTTTGGTACGAATCTCGGCTGCAAAGCCAGTCTGATAGCCTGGACCAACTTTGATCTCCTGCTCAGCCGCGTTACCAGCGCTGGAGACGTCAATGAAATCGCATCCGAGGGCGGTTAGGGCCGCGGTAAAAGTGGTGGCTTCGGTGATGTCCCAACTAGAAGAAGCGACCCAGTCGGTTGCCGAAATTCGCACGCCGAGTGCCTTTGTCTTGGGCCAAACCGCTTTCACGGCGTCAAAAACCTCAAGCGGAAAGCGCATGCGGTTTTCTAAGCTGCCACCATATTCATCGGTGCGTTGATTGCTAAGCGGAGATAAAAACTGATGTAGAAGATAGCCGTGGGCCGCGTGGAGTTCAACCAAGTCAAAGCCAATCCGGTCAGCACGGATCGCCGCATCGGCGAAGGCTTTTTTGATCCGCGCCATCCCCAGTTTGTCCAAAGCTTTGGGAGTATGCCAGCCGTTGGCGGCGTACGGCAGCGCTGACGGGGCCTCGGTTTCCCAAGAGCGGGTGTCTGAAGCAGGAATAGGCTTCCCGCCCAACCACGGCAAGTCAGTAGAGCCCTTGCGCCCTGCGTGGGCGAGCTGAATGCCCATGCGAGCATTGCCAAATTGATTGCAAAAATTCACTACCCTTTTAAGGCTGTCCTCTTGTGCATCGGAGCAAAGGCTGAGACATCCGGGCGAAATGCGTCCTTTCATCTCAACTCCAACGGCCTCGGTGATTATTAGACCTGGCCCTGATACTGCGTATTGACCCAGATGCATCAGATGCCAATCGGTCGCCAACCCATCATTTGCACTATATTGACACATAGGGGCTACGATAATCCGGTTGTTAAGGGTAAGGCCTCCAAGAGTAATGGGGGAAAATAGGTAGGATTTCATAATTTGTCTCCGAGAGTTTGGACGTGATTAGAACGCATTTCAAAGCACAAAACCAGTGCCATAAAGTCATAATGATAATTGTATCTGCACTATAACGGCAGCTTCACCCTCTGACTGTATC
>DPZQ01000193.1 GCA_003536295.1 Rhodobacter sp.
CGGGCTGACAACGCCGATCAGCGCTTAACTCCTGTGGCTGTGGCGCTGGGGTGTGTTTCTCCTATGCGCGCCGCACAATTTTCAGATAAAAGCGAATTGATCGCGCGGGGACGCCGCGCGCTTGAGGCAAAAACCTTTACCCCAAACGCTATTTCGGGTTTGGGCATTAAAATCAGTCAAGACGGTGTACGCAGGTCGGCCTTTAGCCTTTTGTCCTTTCCCGAGGCCTCACTTGACTTGATCGCGGCACATTGTCCTGAATTTGCGGCTCTTGATCAAGATATTAAGGTGCAGATTTGGAGTGATGCTCTTTACGCACAATATAGTCAGCGCCAACTTGACGACGTAAATGCCCTTAAACGGGATGAAAGCCACGTCATCCCAAGTTTTTTTGATTATCATGACCTGCCTGGACTGTCATCCGAACTAAAAGCCAAACTCATTAAAGTTCGCCCACAAAACCTGATGCAGGCCGGCAAGATTGAGGGTATGACCCCCGCCGCACTAACGCTGATCTTGTCACGCCTAAAGCGCGAGACGAAGAAAAAGGCTGGGTAGGTGCGGACGGACTTGTTTCAATCATGTGGATTGAATGTTTCACGTGAAACAATAGATAGGCTAGAGGCGCTTTTAGCGGTAATGGTCAAGTGGAACGCCAAAATAAATCTGGTCTCTCGTAGCAGCCTGGCTGACGCCTGGTCTCGCCACATCGTTGATTCAGCGCAAATTTACGGCCTTGCTCCCGAAAATACGAAAAATTGGGCTGATCTGGGCAGTGGCGGCGGCTTTCCTGGTTTGGTGATTGCAGCAATCGCAGTGGAGTTAAATCCAGATCTTTGCGTCACCCTTGTAGAAGCAGATCAACGCAAAGCTACTTTTTTGCGCCAAGCGAGCCAAGAGCTGGCCCTAAATACCAAAGTCATGTCAGATCGCATCGAAAATATTGAGCCGCTTCGCGCCGAAGTGCTGTCCGCGCGTGCCCTTGCGCCGCTTGACATGCTTTGCGGCTTTGTTGCGCGTCACCTAGCGCCGAATGGAGCCGCTCTTTTCCCAAAAGGCGAAACTTATACACAAGAAATTCAAGCTGCCCAATTGAATTGGCGCTTTGAAGCCTCCATAAAGATAAGCGTGACCGAGCCAAAGGCTGTGATATTGAAATTGAAAGATTTAACCCATGTCTAACACCCTAAAGGCCCCACGCATCATTGCAATTACCAACCAAAAGGGCGGAGTTGGCAAAACAACGACATCAATCAATCTAGCGGCGGGCCTGACCGAACTGGGTGCACGCGTTTTGTTGGTTGATCTTGACCCGCAGGGGAATGCCTCAACCGGACTGGGGGTTGAGCCCGCTGACCGGAAATCCACAACCTATGATTTATTGATCGATCAAGTGCCTGTTTCAGAGGTCGTTATGGAAACATCTTTTGAAAACCTTTATCTATGTCCCGCTAATTCCGACCTTTCATCGGCAGACATAGATATCGCCAGCAGTAAAAACCGTAGCTCAATCTTGAAAAAGGCACTGCGCAGCCCTGATATTGATCAATATAACCTAGATTATGTGCTTATCGACTGCCCACCTTCGCTTAGCCTTTTAACTCTGAACGCGATGATCGCCGCGCATTCGGTGCTGGTGCCCCTGCAGTGCGAGTTTTTTGCCCTTGAAGGCCTCTCGCAGCTGATGCTCACCATCAGGGAAGTGCGCCAAAACGGCAATGAGGGTCTGCGCATTGAGGGCGTGGTGATGACAATGTATGACAGCCGCAATCGCTTGTCACTTTTGGTCGAAAATGATGCCCGTCAAACCCTAGGGGACCTTGTTTTTAAGGCTGTTATACCCAGAAATGTTCGGGTCAGCGAGGCGCCTTCATTCGCGCAATCGGTTCTGACCTATGATCCACAATCAAAAGGCAGCGAAGCCTATAGGGCGTTGGCCGCTGAGGTTTTCGCGCGTCGTAGCAAAACAACATAAGTAGGTGTGAGATGGTAACCAAATCCGAACGCCGGGGCCTGGGTCGTGGACTTTCAGCACTGATGGCTGAGATAGAGCCCCCAGTTTCTGTTCAACTCGAAGCAGACACACAAACAAGTGCACCACGCCGGGCTGACTTTCTGTTGCCCGTTGAAAAAATCATTCCAAACCCACTGCAGCCGCGCCGTGACTTTCCTGCCCAAGCTCTTGAAGAGCTGGCGGCCTCACTGCGCCAACATGGGTTGATCCAGCCGATTATTGTGCGCCCGTCGAAAGAGAATGGTTTTTACGAAATTGTAGCCGGTGAGCGCCGTTGGCGCGCAGCGCAAATGGCACAGCTTCATGAATTACCTGTTGTTTTGCGCAATTTCAGCGACACCGAAGTGCTAGAAGTAGCCATTATCGAAAACATCCAACGTGCTGATCTAAACCCAATAGAAGAGGCGATGGCCTTTCGCCAACTAATGGACAGTTTCGGCCATACCCAAGAAAAACTGGCCGAGGCTTTGGCGAAAAGTCGTAGCTATATTGCCAATCTCCTGCGGTTACTCAACCTTCCCGACGATGTACAAGACCATCTGCGGAACGGCAGGCTAACGGCGGGACATGCACGTGCCATGATCACCGCAAAAAACCCGTCAGAGTTGGCACGCCAAGTCATAGCACACAACCTTTCAGTCCGTGAGACTGAGGCTTTGGCAAAGAACAAAAGCGCCAAAACGTCAAAATCAAATGCCCAAACTAAGGGCGGTCGCATTGAAAAAGACGCAGATACCCGCGCTATCGAGGCCGATCTGTCTGCCAATCTAAAAATGGTCGTGACAATAAATCATGAAGCGGGCGGTGAGGCGGGTATATTACAAATTCGATATAAGACCCTTGATGACCTCGACAATCTTTGTCGTAGCCTTTCCGTAATGTCACAAGAGCTTGAGCATTAACTCACGGCGTCGCAAGTTCGGCTATTAGGCTGTTTAAGACCATGCGCCCTTGTGTCGTTGCCATAATGCGGCTGTTTTCTTGAGTAATCATACCAATATGTGTCAGGTGGCGCAGCTTATCTTGTGAAAATGCGCCGCCTGCATAGTTTTCGTATCGGCGGATGTCCGTGCCTTCGGCCAAACGCAAAGACATCATTAAATATTCGTCGGCCTGTTCGGTCGGGCTGATAGCCACTCTTGGCGACTCTCCGTTTGCAAGTTTGGAGGTCTTTTCCAGCCAAAGGGCTGGTGATTTTCCTGCTTCGCACGCCCACCTTTTCCCCCCAAGAGTTAGGCGTCCATGTGCACCAGGCCCAATTCCTATATAATCGCCAGACCGCCAATAAACCAAATTATGTCGCGATTGCGCGCCTTCTTTGGCATAATTTGATACTTCATAGCCCGCAAAACCGGCCTCCGTACAAAGAGCTTGCGTCAACTCGTAAAAATCGGCCGCCATTTCATCGTCAGGCAATCCTTTTAAGCCTCCGCGCTTTAGGCGGTCGCCAAAGGCTGTGCCGTCTTCAATTGTCAGTTGATATAAAGACAGATGATCGGCTGCCATAGAAAGCGCGTGTGTCAGTTCAGTTTCCCAGTTAGTAAGTGTTTGGTTTTGACGGGCATAAATGAGATCGAAACTTACCCGATTGAAAGTTTTTACAGCAATATCAAATGCTTGTGCGGCCTCATTGGCCGAGTGCAACCGTCCCAACGCTTTAAGGTCCGGATCATTTAGGGCCTGAATGCCCATTGAGATACGGTTCACACCAGCCGCCCGGTACCCCTTAAAGCGGTCCGCCTCCACCGAGGTGGGGTTGGCTTCTAGTGTGATTTCAACATCGTTGGCCAATGTCCAATGCTGATCTATACGTGCTAAGATGTGCTCGACGATGCGAGGCTCCATTAGAGAAGGAGTGCCTCCCCCAAAAAAGACAGAATTCAAAAGGCGTCCCTCGGTTTGGGGTGCGAGCCGGTCTAACTCTGTTAAATAGCCTTTTAGCCAGATGTCCTGATCAATGTGCGCCGCAACATGGCTGTTAAAGTCACAATAGGGACACTTTGATTGGCAGAAGGGCCAATGAATATAAAGCCCAAAGCCGCCGTTTCGCCAATCGTCCATCAAAGATCGCCTGTCGAACTACGATTCACGAAAAACACCCACTTACCAGTTTCTTAAATGCATCTGCACGGTGACTGATTAGGTTTTTTTCCCAGCGATCCATCTGGCCAAAAGTGATTTCATAACCGTCGGGCTGGAAAATAGGGTCATAACCATGCCCCTGATCGCCTCGCATCGGCCAGACCACTTGGCCTGCCATGATACCTTCAAACAATTCATCATGCCCATCGGGCCAAGCTAAAACCAACGTACAGCGAAATTGCGCGCGGCGCGGTGCGGGTGCCTTAGCGTCTTCCAAAGCCATCCAGGTTTTGGTCATCGCCATTATAAAATCGCGCCCATTAGGTGTCTCGGCCCAATCGGCCGTATAAACCCCAGGCGCGCCACTTAAAGCGTCTATAGTTATACCAGAATCGTCAGCCAAAGCGGGCAACCCAGTTTCTTTCGCCGCAAAGTGCGCCTTTATACGTGCGTTTCCGCTAAAACTATCTTCGGTCTCTTCAGGCTCAGCCAAGCCCAAATAACCGGCCGAAACCACCTGGGTGCCAAACGGCTGAAGTAACTGGGCGATTTCTTCTAGTTTACCCACATTATGGGTGGCAATCACCAGCTTCGGCTCAGAAAAACGCCGCATTAGCCCAAAGCAGCCTTTTGCGCCGCAACCAATAATCCGGCCCCAGTTTCAGCGTGATCAAGAAGCGCATTCATTTCATCGCGGGAAAAAGTTGCCCCCTCGGCAGACATCTGAACTTCAATCATGCGGCCTGAACCGGTCATGATGAAGTTTCCATCTGTGCCCGCATTACTATCTTCGTCATAATCTAAGTCCAAAATAGCTTGGCCTGCATAGATACCACACGAAATTGCTGCAACATGATCAACCATAGGGTCAGATACAATTGTGCCGATTTTCATCAGCTGGTTCATTGCCAAACGTAATGCAACCCAACCGCCGGTGATTGATGCGCATCGGGTGCCACCATCGGCCTGGATCACGTCACAATCTACAACAATCTGCCGTTCTCCTAAAGCGGAGCGGTCGACGCCAGCGCGCAGCGCGCGGCCAATTAAGCGCTGAATCTCTTGTGTCCTGCCCGTTTGTTTGCCCGCAGCAGCTTCACGCCGGTTGCGGCTATTAGTTGCGCGAGGCAACATTCCATATTCGGCCGTTATCCAGCCAAGACCCGTGTTTTTAAGAAAGGAAGGCGCGCGATCTTCGATCGTAGCCGAGCAAAGCACATGTGTTTCTCCCATCTTAATCAGGCACGAGCCCTCGGCATGTTTCATCACACCCGTTTCGATGCTGATTGAGCGCATTTCATTCAATTGACGACCAGAGGGACGCATAGGCTTTCCTTTCAAATGTTTGGGCCAAATACCCCTTGAACCCTCATAGATGCAAGCGATATTGATGTTTAGACCCGAACATGACACATCTAAACGTTAAGGGGCACCCACGATGAATGACGCACCCACGATCCTATCAGAGCTTAATGACCGCTCGCGCGAAGTGTTTCGTCGCGTTGTCGAAGGCTATCTTGAATCGGGTGATCCTATAGGGTCTCGCACCCTTACGCGGACCATGTCTGAACATATTAGTCCCGCCACCATTCGCAACGTCATGCAAGATCTTGAGTATTTGGGCCTTTTAGACAGTGCCCACACTTCGGCGGGACGCACCCCTACGCATTTGGGCTTGCGGATGTTTGTCGACGGCTTGCTGGAAGTTGGAGATGTCGCACTGGCTGATCGTCAGAAAATTGATGCGAACTCAGGCAATAGTGACATAAATGTAGCAACATTACTTGATAATATAGGTGCCACCCTATCGGGGATCACGCAGGGAGCCTCGGTGGTTCTTGCGCCAAAACAAGACGCCACCATCCGGCATATTGAATTTGTCAGTCTGTCGGTTGACCGTGTTCTGGCTGTTTTAGTATTTACCAACGGCCATCTTGAAAACCGTATTTTCACGCCCCCTCCGGGTCAAACCCCTTCATCTATGCGTGAAGCAGCTAATTTTCTAAATGCGCTCGCCGATGGCAAAACCCTGGCCGAGTTGCGCCAAAGAATTGTGGTCGAAATGAAAAGTCGCCGCCAAGAAATTGATTCGCTTGCCCGTATGATGGTCGATAGTGGCTTGGCGCTTTGGGAAAACGCAGGTCAGCCCTCGGAACGACTAATCGTGCGCGGCCAGTCAAATTTGATTGCAGAATCTAACCAATCCATTGATTTTGAAAGAATTAAAACGCTTTTTGATGATCTGGAACGTAAGCGCGACATTGCCGAGTTCTTAGAGTTAACGGAAGCTGGCGAAGGGATGCGCATTTTTATTGGCTCTGAGAACAAAATTTTCTCACTTTCGGGCTCCTCTTTGGTCGTCTCTCCCTATATGAACGCTGAACGAAAGATTATAGGTGCCGTAGGCGTGATAGGCCCCACCCGATTGAATTACGGTCGGATAGTACCAATTGTAGACTATACGGCCCAATTAGTAGGCCGCTTGGTTTCAGACCGAAGCGGTGTTTAATATGAAGGAAAAAAAATGGCTCAAGATCAGGTCGATCAAACAGATCTAGAACCCCAAATAGCTGACACCCCGCAAGATGCCGCGCAGTTATCCGATGCCGCAAGCCAAGAGCTTTCAATGGAAGAAGCGCTTGAAGCCGTGCGCGCCGAGCGTGACGATATGCGCGACCGCTTTATGCGCGCTCTGGCTGATGCAGAAAACTCCCGCAAACGGTCAGAGCGTGACCGTCGCGAAGCTGAGCAATATGGCGGTAGCAAACTGGCCAGAGACCTGCTGCCCGTTTATGACAATTTGCAGCGCGCCCTAGCGGCTGTAACCGATGAGCAGCGCGCCGCCAATTCTGCCTTGCTCGAAGGCGTCGATCTGACCCTGCGTGAGTTATTGACGGTTATGACCAAACATGGAGTGACTCCGATTGCTCCCGCGATTGGGGATGGTTTCGACCCGCAAGTGCACCAAGCCATGTTTGAGGCACCCGTTCAGGGCACCAAAGCAGGTCAGATAATTCAAATCATGACCGAAGGTTTCATGCTGCATGACCGTTTGTTGCGCCCGGCCCAGGTGGGCGTGTCGTCTAACACCCAATAGCGAGACCCTAAGGCGCGTCTTGATTGTCGATCAGGGCGCGCAATTCATAAAGGATATTCAGCGCCTCAATCGGGGACATGCTGTCAGGAAAGACTGTTTTCATACGCTCGTCTACGCCTGAGCTTTTTACAACCACTTTTGGCGCTACCTGCGCGTGTGTGGAAAATAGCGGCAAATCATCAATCAAGGCCTTGGTTTTACCACCGCCTTCGCGCGCCCCAGTTTCAAGGGCCGCTAAGATTGATTTTGCGCGCTCGATCACCATTGGCGGCAAGCCCGCAAGCCGCGCCACCTGCACCCCGTAAGAGCGATCGGCTGCGCCCTTGCGGACCTCGTGCAAAAAGATCACATCGCCTTGCCACTCTTTCACCGAGACGGTGACATTTTCCACCCCCGCAAGCCGATCGCTTAGCGAAGTCATCTCATGATAATGGGTGGCAAACAGGCCACGACATTGGTTAACGTCGTGCAAATGCTCTAGCGTTGCCCAAGCGATGGATAATCCGTCATAGGTCGCGGTCCCGCGGCCGATTTCGTCTAAAATCACCAAGGCCCGAGTATCGGCCTGGTTTAAGATCGCGGCCGTCTCGACCATCTCAACCATAAAGGTTGAGCGTCCCCGTGCCAAATCATCCGAAGCGCCAACGCGGCTAAAGACCTGTGACACAAGACCAATATGCGCCGAGGTGGCAGGCACGAAACTGCCCATTTGCGCCAAAATAGCAATCAAAGCATTTTGCCGCAAAAAGGTGGATTTACCCGCCATATTGGGGCCCGTTACCAAACAAATCGCCGCATGATCGCCCGCATTTAGCGCGCAGTCGTTGGCGACAAAGGGCGCGCCATTCTGTTTGCGCAGCGCGCGCTCCACCACCGGATGGCGGCCGCCCACAATGTCAAAGGCTCGGCTTTGATCTAGTTTTGGGGCGACCCAATCTTCGCTGAGCGCCAGATCCGCCAAAGCCGCGGCCAAGTCCAGCTCGGCCAGCGCGCGAGCCGCAGCGGCAATCGGGCCGGTTTGCCCCAATATTAACGCTGAAAGGTCGGCAAACATCAGTTTTTCAAGATCAAGCACATGGTTTGCGGCGTTTAAGATGCGGGTCTCTAGTTCTGAAAGCTCTAGCGTCGTAAAGCGCACCTGACCCGCAGTGGTTTGGCGGTGGATGAACCGTGCTGAAAGTGGCTCGGACAACATTTTTTCGGCATGGGTCACGGTGGTTTCGATGAAATAGCCCAGCACATTATTATGCTTAATTTTAAGTGCTGTGATGCCCGTTTCGGCACTATAATCAGCCTGCATTCGCGCGATCACGCCGCGCCCCTCGTCGCGCAGGAGGCGCGTTTGGTCTAGCTCATCATGATAGCCGGCGGCAATAAAGCCGCCGTCGCGCAAGATTAGCGGCGGCTCGGCGATCAGGGCTTTTTGCAGTACGTCGATCAGCGCCTCAAACCCACCCAAATTGGCCAAAGCCATTGCCAAAAGTGGCGGTGTTTCGCTGGGCTGGTGGTCGAAAACATGCAAAGCCTGCTCTAGCCCATTGCGCAATGACGCCAAATCACGTGGCCCCGCTCGCCCCAAAGCCAAGCGCGAGAGGGCGCGGTCCATGTCCGGAATACGGCGCAAAGCAGAGCGCCAATCTTCGCGCTGGCGGGGATTTTCTGTCAAAAAGTGAACTGCCGCAAGTCTATCTTCAATCACCGCCACCGCGCATGACGGACTAGAAAGGCGCCGCTCTAATAGGCGGGCACCGCTAGCTGTGACGGTGCGATCAATTGTATGCAAAAGTGAGCCTTCGCGGCCCCCATTCAGGCCGATGGTCAGTTCCAAATTGCGCCTGGTGGCCGCATCAATTTGCATGCCTGCGCTTAGGTTTTCCTTCACGGGCGGGCGCAAAAGCGGCATATTGCCCTTTTGCGTTAGATCAAGATAGTCGATCAAAGCACCCATGGCTGAAAGTTCGGCACGTTCAAAACCGCCAAACCCCTCAAGCGAGGCAACGTTAAACAGGTTGCAAAGCCGCTTTTCACCTGACGCGCTGTCGAAACTTGATTTTGCTGCCGGCGTGATGGCCAGATCAGTGTCACTTAGTAGATCCCACAGCGTTTCGCTGCCATCATCTTGGATCAAAAGTTCACGTGGGGCCAGGCGTGCCAGTTCTGGGGCCAGTTTGGGCAAAGGGCAGGCAGTGACGCGAAATTCGCCCGTTGAAATATCAACCCAAGACAGGGCGCAGGCGTCGCGCACCTGAGCGAAAGCGGCCAGAAAATTATGGCGGCGTGGCTCTAACAGACCGTCTTCTGTCAGTGTGCCGGGGGTGACCAGCCTCACCACCTCGCGGCGGACCACCGATTTATAGCCGCGCTTCTTGGCCTCAGAGGGGTTTTCCATCTGTTCGGCAATCGCCACGCGAAACCCTTTGCGAATGAGGGTCAACAAATAGCCTTCAGCCGCATGATAAGGCACGCCGCACATCGAGATATCTTCGCCTTGATGCTTGCCGCGTTTGGTCAACGCTATGTCTAGCGCTTCGGCGGCCAGATGTGCGTCTTGGAAAAACATTTCATAAAAGTCGCCCATGCGATAAAAAAGGATCGCACCCTGATGTTGGGCTTTGATCTCTAGATATTGGGCCATCATTGGTGTGACGGTATCGTCTTGCACGCGCGCCTCCGTTTAACTGGGAAACATTACAAAACCCAAGCCCAATGGAAAAGCTGTAAATCGAAACAAATGCAACTTCGCCTGATTTAATGTTGGTCAAAAAGTGCTAAGTGGCAAGACAGGGGTGCCAATGGGCGGCAGGGCGTCAAAAAGCACAGGGTCAATAGGCATCAGTTCGCCTGTTTTTGTCCAAAGAATAGCCGTTTTAATCGGCATTTTGGGGTAAATCTGCGCTAAAGCCAAGGAATAGGCGCGCATCTGAGCCAATAGACCCAAGGGAATATCGTGTGCCTGTTTCGGTTGTTGGCGGTTTGACTTGAAATCAACGGCTAAAATATGGTCGGGCGCGATGATTAGGCGGTCAACCTTGCCCAAAATCGGCACGCCATCGACCCGCGCGGTTAAGGCCACTTCGGCCAAAGCGGTGGCGCTAAAAATAGCAGCCAGCGATGGATTATCCAGCAGGGCCAGCGCCTCATCTTTCAGAGCTTTGGCGTCAAGCGCGCTTCCCAAAAGGTTGTTTGCCAAAACCAAGCGCTCATGTGGGTTGACCCGGGGCAAATGCTCCAACAAAAGATGAAGTAACGTGCCATAGGTTGTCGCATCAAGATCCGTATCCATGATCGGACCATCCAATGACTTAACCCCACCAAGGGATGATGGTGAAAGAGCTTGTTCGGGTCGTTGTGCTTTGGGAGCAGGGCAAAGCGCCCAGTTTGGTAAAGTAAGCGAAGCAATTTGTGCGATGGGGGCGGTGGGCATCGGGTCCGGCCAAACCCCTTCGGCATAAACTAAGCGTCCGTCTTTTTGCGTTTCTGCTCCAATGGCAAGCATGGCGGCGCTGATTTGATTATACCAAGCATCAGCCCCCGTGACTTTGCCCGCTGCCGCCACGATCAGATGGCTTTGCGCGCGGGTGAGCGCCACGTAAAGCAAGCGACTCTCTTCTTGCAACGCCAGTGCCCGCCGTTTTTCCCGGGCCTCGTCAATGATTTTTGGGTTGCCTGATTTCGCGGTTTTCCAAGACAGAAGGCCATTTTCTAACAAGATCAACTCATCACTGTCTTTTGTTGGCCTATCGGCACAATCGGGCAAAATTACGATCGGTGCCTCAAGCCCCTTGGCGCCATGTACAGACATCACGCGAATTTGGCGACCTGCGCTGTCCATCTGGCGTTTGAGTTGAACGTCATCGGTTTGCAAAAAAGCCAAAAACCCGGTCAGGCTGGGCACTTCGGTTTGTTCATAGGTCAGTGCTTGGGTCAAAAGCGCATCAATCCCATCTTCGGCCTCGAGGCCAAGCCTGGTCAACAGCCTTTGGCGGCCTTGGTGGCGGGTTAAGACGCGTTCGATAATATCATAGGGGCGCAGATAGTCTGATTGATCGCGCAAGTCAGTTAAGATAGCCAGCGCCTCTGGGTGTTGGTCTGACTGACGCAGTGAAGTCCAAAGATAACCTGTTCTGTTATGGGCTAGTCTAAACAAATCGGCCTCGCTCAGCCCAAAAAGAGGGGAGCGCAGGGCCTCGGCCAATGACAGGCAATCTTCTGGAGTCGCCAAAAAGGCCAGAAGGGCGGCCACGTCTTTAACGGCCAACTCGGCGCTTAGATTAAGCCTGTCGGCCCCCGCCACCGCTAGGCCCAAAGATTTGCATGCGCGGATGATTTGAATGAATATTTGCGATCTACTGCGAACTAAAATCAAAAAATCGCCTTCATGCACGGGACGCAACGTGCCTTTGACAGAGATCACCGTGCCCGCCTTAATGATCTGATCAATGCGCTCAGCAACCAAAAGACCAAGGCGTGCGCTATGATGCGTGTCCTGCACCAAATCTACCGGATCGTCCCAAGCCCCCTGTTCAGGCGCAGCGCTTTTATCAATCACGGGCCAAAGTTCAATCAGGCCAGGCATATTGATCTTATGGGCCAAATGCCTGAATGACCCCCCCAAGGCGTTACATCCGTTAATATCAAAACAGTTATCAACAAGACGCAAAATTGCTGGAGCCGAACGAAAAGAGTGCTCTAAAGCCAAATCTTGCAGGGCCTGATTGCTTTCGGATAGGCGCGTGGCGAAATGCAGTTTCATACGCTCAAAGGCACCAACATCGGCCCCTTGAAAGGAATAGATGGATTGCTTTTTGTCGCCCACCACAAAGATTGTGCGTTCAATGTCGCGCGCGCCTTTGCCCGAGGTGAACTCTTGGGCCAAAAGCTCGATCACTTTCCATTGCGCGGGGCTGGTGTCTTGGGCCTCATCAACCAGAATATGATCTACGCCGCCATCTAAGCGAAACAGCACCCATTGCGCCACCGACGGGTCGGTTAACAATGCACCCGCACGGGTGATCAGATCATCAAAATCCAAAGCGGCGCGTTCAGACTTGCGTTGATGGTAAAGTGGCAAAAAGGCTTGGGCGAAACGGTGAAGGGCCAGATTGCGTTGGGCTGCTAAAAGCGCAAGCTCTTGGTCGCGCGCATCAGACAGGCGGTTCATAAGATCGATCAGTGGGGCCTTAAGGCCGCCCATCTCGGCGGATGATTTTTTGCTGGGGATGTTCTTTTTGGGCTGCCCCTCGTCTTGTCCGGTTTTCACCAGCAGCGCCTCTTTCAAGGCGGCATAGTCCCCAAAGCCGGGATTTTGCGCATTAATGCCGGCCAAGGCCAGCGCAAGACGTTGCATGGTCACACCGTCAGTGCGCAAAATGGGAATGATCTGACTGAAAAGATTGGCCTCATTGCCCAAAAAAACCTGCCCAACCAGCTTTTCCATATCAAAATCGATATCAAGCCCTAGACTTTTCCAAATATCTTGCACGGTTTTAGGTGGATGAAAGGCCATTTGATGCTTTATGACGGTTTGCATCACCGTGTCGAAATCTTGGTTTGCGTAGACCGCTGCCATATCGGCCACTTGCTGGGCCGCTTTGTCTTGGGCCATATCATCGACGATTTCTTCGCGCATCAAAGTGGCCGAGCGCTCGTCCAGCTCAATAAAGAGCGGCGATACCCCCGCTTCAAGTGGAAAGCGGCGCAACAGGCTAGCGCAAAATGAATGGATCGTTTGAATGCGCAAGCCACCCGGCGTTTCAATTGCGCGGGCAAATAGCTGGCGTGCCGCGGCCAGTTTTTCGGCACTAAAGGGAGCTTCCACTCCTAGGCTTACAAGTTCATCTCGTAAGGCGGCCTCTTTGCTCATGGCCCATTTTCCCAGCCGTTCAAACAAACGAACCTGCATTTCCGAGGCGGCGGCCTTTGTGTAGGTTAGGCATAAAATGCGCGCCGGCTCGACCCCCTCTAACAGCGAAAGCGCCACACGGTCGATCAAAACCTTGGTTTTGCCCGAGCCCGCATTCGCCGAAAGCCAGGTCGAGGCCCTGGGGTTCGCCGCCTCGATTTGGCGCAGGCTGGCATCATCTAAAATCCTCATAATGTACTTGTCTTTTCGCTTAAGTCCCATTCGCCAAAACGCGACAGATGGTCATAATCACTGGAATGGGCGGTCGAGAACATGGCGCGTCGTGCCGTATAGCCTTGGTTTGGGTCATTATAGCGGCTGATCAGGGCCATCAGGCCAGCCTTAACCTCGGCCAAAAGGTGGGGGGTGATTTCGGTCGTTTCGGTTTTCGGCGTGGTGCCAAGCCCGATATAGGAAATCGACTGCACCGTTTTTGGGCCAAAATCGACAAAGCTGCCATTTTCGGCCATAAGCGCGGTTAAAAGGAGCTGTTTTTCAAAAAAAGCCTGTTCATTTTGGGTGGGTGGTGCTCCGGTCTTATAGTCAATGATTTGCAAACAGCCGTTTGACAAAATATCAACACGGTCGCTTTTGGCCTTTAGCACAAAGCCCAAGGCGACGATATCATAAGCACCCTTGCGTTCGGTTTTTGAGCCAATGATGTCGGGCCGACGGTCGTTTTCTAAAAACACATCCGCAACGCGCGCAAGCCTTGCATACCAAAGCGCTCGGGCGGCGGGCCAAGGCACCAAGGTTTGCAACTGCTCTTGCGCCAGTTCCAAAAGACGGGCTTTTGCGGCGGCGGCATTTTGGGGTAGCAGCTCGTCTGACGGGCGCGTTTTGACGAAACGTTCTAATATTTTATGTAGGACCTCACCGCGCAGGCGGGCATCAGCGGACATATGCAGCGGATTTAAGGGGTAAAGTTTTAAAATATAGCGCGCATAGACATGATAAGGGTCGCGGATTAGTTTTGAAATGGCCGTTACGGGCAATGTTTTGGGCCTACTTTCAATCGCAGGCTTGGGCGAGGGGCGTTTTGCGGGCGCAAGCATTGGGTCGCTTAGATGGGCGCCGCTGGGTAGATCAAGGCTTTGCGCCAAAGAAAGCCACCGCGCCCCGCGATCGCGCATGTTCTCAAGGGCCTGCGCGCCGCCATTATCCGGCAGGCCCGCCAGCAAATTCATTAAACGATTTAACCAGCGTGACGGCACAGTTGGAGCTTCTGCATTACGCAATGTGCGGCTTAGAATAACCTTTGGCGCACAAATGGCCTGTTGGAAATCATGTGCTGAGAGGCCGATGCGCCGCTCGGGCAGCAAAAGCCCTGCCTTTTGACGCATTTGCCGATTAAGCCAAGGGTCGGGTAGCGGCATCTGAGGCCAAACGCCATCATTCAGTCCACCCAAAATTACCAAATCAGCGCCTTGCACGCGCGCCTCCAGCGTGCCCCATATCATGATATTTGGATCTGCCTGATGCGAGATGCGAATTTGCCCTTGGTTAAGAACTGACGTGAACAGCGCATCAAAATCATAGGCTGACAGAGTGCCACCAAAGGGGGCGGCGGCGGTGAGCGCCTCGATCATCTCAGCGGCGGTTTGGCCCGCTTCTTTTTCCCAAAGCCCGCCCGTGCCTGTGCTGCCGGGCCCTGCAGCAAGGCCGCCGGCACATTCGAGAAGGGCTGTTAAATGTGCAGCAATCGGACGGGGGGATATATTTTCGAAATGGCTTAGCCGATCGGCCAACCAAAGGGCCCAAGCGCTGCATGTGGGGTCGGATTGGGTGCTCGCCCAAGCAATCAGGGCTTTAGGATCAAACACTGCAGGGCCAAAGCGGCGCATGTGAAGTTCATATTCATGGGTAAAGCGCAAATGGACACCGCGCGCAGCACCTGTTGCGGTTAGCGGATGTTTCAGCAAGGTTAAAAAGGCCGCATTGGTCAAACGACGGTCAAAAAGCCGTGCTATTTGGCGCAAAAACCGACCGGGGGCCGACTGTGCTAGTGGGCGGCCTGCGGAATCGTCGGGCAAAATGCCCCAACGATCCAGCGCCGCGGTGACCTGACGGCCCAGCAAGCGATCGGGGGTTATAAGGGCAGCCACCTCGCCGCGATCAGCCGCGTCGCGCAGCGCAAGGGCAATGGCTAGACTTTCGCTGCGCTGGTTTGGGGCCTCGATCAGGGTAAGGTCTTTGGTTGGCGTGCTCAAATCGGTTAGCTTTTGCCCCTCGGTCAGCCATTGATCTGTGACGGGGGCAGGGCGCAAGGCCAGTGAAATAAAGCTGTTGCGCGCAGGGCAAGGTGGGGGTGTGTCGTGCCAGGGCAAAACCTGATTTGGCGTGGCATCGACCATATCCATCAACTTGCGAAACCGATATTGGGGGTGATCTTCGGCGGTTAAGGCATTGCTTAGCTTGTCCCAGACTGAGGGCGGCATATCAAAATCAAAGCCCGGCAAAATCAGCGCACCTTGGGGCAGGCTTATCACCAGTTTCATAAAGGCCAAAGTCGTGCCGCGTGACCCTGTCGAGCCAGCGATGATGATAGGATCAGCAGGCGAATTGTCTTGCCAAGCCGCCTGCAACACTGAGACCGCCATTCTTTGACGTTGGAGCGCATCGGGCTGTTCGGTACCGTTAAAAAAAGGCAGTACAATTTTCATAAAGGCTTGGGTGCGGTGCCAATGGGCCGAGTGGTTTGAGACATCAAGCCCCATTACAGTTTCAGGGTTAACCCCCTCGCCTTGCATTTCGTCCAGCAAATTGGCTAAACTGTCTGACAGGTCAAACAAAGCGCTGCGCGCTGCCAAATCGGGCTCTTGCTCAAGCAGGTGGGCCACCAATTGCGTCAGCTCAAGCCGGCGGTGCAGCGCGGGAATGGCTTTGGGTAAACTTGCAAGGTTCGGGTCTTGGTCGATGTCCGAGATCAGCAAAATGCGCGGCAAAAACCCTGCGCCTTCGGCGACGAAAAGATCTGTGACGCGCCGCCGCATCCGCTGAGTGTTGAGATAAAGGGTCACGCGCGCCATCGCATGCGGGGGCTTGTCCTTCATGCGCGCGACCAGGCCCGCATGAAGCGCCAAAGGAAAATCAACGCCGGGCGCTAGTGCAAAAATGTTGGGGGAAACTTTATCAAACATTTGGGCGGTTTCTCGCGTATTTGGCCTTTAAAAGAGCGGTGGCTAAATCAATATTCTGGGGTCGACCAACATCACACCAATCACCGGCATAGGTAAAACCAAAGGCTCGGCCTTGGTCGATCATCTGATCCCAAAGCAGGTTAAGGGAGAACTTCTGCGCGTCAATCGTTAGCAGCATATCGGTTTTGATGATTTGCGCTCCCAGATAAAGCAAACCCGTGGTAGACTTGTCGCGTTTGATCTGGCCAGCCGCATTCAGCGCAAAATCTGAAAAACCGCTATGGCCCCTGGCTGCAGCAAGGGGGCCAAGCAACAAGAGAGCATCCATTCTATCAGGTTGCCACGCGGACAAAAGGGCCGCTATTGGGTTTTGTCCCAGCCAAACCGCATCGGTGTTAAGCGTCAAAACAGGCCAAGGCCCAAGCAGCCCAAGCGCGGCGCGCAGTCCGCCGCCTGTTTCTAAAAGGGCTTCTTTTTCGTGGGAAATCTGTAGAGCGGGCTCGGACTTTAGGTGGTTGATGATTTGGGCGGCTAAATAATGTACGTTCACAACGCGTTTTTCAAAGTTAAAGCCGCGTGTTTGGTCAAGCGCATGATCTAAAAGTGTGCGCCCTGCCACCTCCAGCAAGGGCTTGGGTCGGTGGTCGGTTAAAGGGGCCATGCGGCTACCAAAACCAGCTGCAAAAAGCATGAGACTTATGGGGTTTTGGGGCATTTTGTCTCGAAACATTGTAACCGCTCTGGGGTGGGAACAGGTACAATCTTGGCGCAAAAGTTCTGCAATGGTAGTAAGGCGGGATGCGCCAGGTTCTCGTTTAACTGACGCCAGACGCGGGGCATAAGTTTGATATACCTAGGCTTCCCCATCAGCGCCAAACGGGTGAAAAGGCCCAAAATGCGCGCGGCGCGCTGGGCCCCAAAAGCGGCAAAACTGGCCATGAAATCAGCATGCGCATGGCCGCTTAAATTTAGAAAATGCGTAATGCTCTCATCGCGGGTCGCTGGTAAGACATCGCGGCGAGCATCTTGTAAAAGCGATACGAGATCATAAGCAGGCTGGCCAAGTTGCCCCAGTTGAAAGTCTAAAAGTCCCACCCTTTTGAGGCCCTGTCTTTGGGGCAACCACAGCAGGTTTTCTGAATGGTAATCGCGCAATATGAACACGCGTTCACTATCTGCATGTTTTTCTAAAATATCGGTTAATATCGCCACAAAATCGGACGCAACGGCGGCCTCTGAACCAAACTCTGCCCCGTAAAGCGATATCAAAAGCTCGGATGAGGTGGCCCACTGCGCGGCGCTAAAGTTTTCGACTTTAAAACCTGGAGTGGTCTTTTGGACATGGGCCAAAACTGCAGTGGCGCTTTTGTAAAGAGGCTGTTCGCATTTGGGATCACGAGCAGTTTCATGGACAAACAAAGCGTCACCCAAATCTTCCAGCAGTAAAAATCCGCGTTGTAAGTCTTGGGCAAGAACTGTCGGCGCTGATAGGCCTCGGCTTTGCAGAAACTCAGCCACAGCAACAAAGGCCGCAGGGTCGTCAGGCTGATCAAGCGGCGCGTCCATCACCACAGACATTTTCCCATCCAGATTTAGGCGAAAGTATTGGCGTGCCGAAGCGTCACCTGCAAGTGGGGTGACTTTTGCTGCACTCCAGCCTGCAGTTTGCAAGAAGTGCGCCAGGGCAGGACTGCGGCTATTTTGCATGGGCCGCCCATTCTTGGCGCAGAGCCAAAGCCAGCTCGTGGCGCGGCGCACCTTGGGCCAAGACCAAGCGCCCCTCGCAATGTGCGCTAAAGCTCAGGGAAAGCGCGGATTTCGGCGCGCCCTGCCCCAAACGGTCGGGCCATTCAATCAAGCAAACGGCGGTGGAAAATGCATCTTCTAGCCCTAGCTCAACCACCTCATCCGGATGGGTTAGGCGGTAAAGATCGGCGTGCCATATCTCAAAATTTGGGGCCTCATAGGTTTGGACCAAAGTAAAGCTGGGTGAGGGCACATCTTCATCAGTGTTTAAAAGTGATTGGATAAAGGCTCGCGCGAAATGGGTTTTGCCCGCGCCAATCGGACCTGACAGTAAAAAACAATCCCCCAAAGCGGCACGAGCGGCGCACCAGTGGCCAAGCGCCGCCGTGTCATCGGCCGTGGGAAGACGGATTGCGTGGTGAAGTGCATTACTCATGCCCCACAATCGCGCCAGATGCGTGCGGGCGCAAGCCTCTGAATAAAAGCTGTATCAGAGGTTTATTGGGGTAATCCTTGGTAAATAAAAAATAAAACGCTGGAAAGTATATAAACAACAAAAAAAGCAGCTAACTTTTTAGAGGCTGATTTTGACCCAAGGGGCCGCTGCTGTACGCTTTGATTGCGTCAATCGGCCACGTTAGCTCAATAATCGCGCCGCTCGCCTGCATATCGGTAGGATCCTTGCGCACGGTGGCCAAGCTGTTTGAAAACCGCAACTTCGCACCTGTACGCTCTAACAAGGTTTTAGCAATGAAAAGGCCAAGCCCCATCCCTTCATATTCTGGCCGCGTCTCGGTTTCTTGGGTTAGCGCGCGCTTTCGCACGAAAGGCTCGCCGATTTTATCAATTATTTGTAAAGGATAGCCGGGCCCATCATCTTGAATGCAAAGCTCAATTTTCGTATCAGACCAGCTCCCCTCGACCCACACATGGGCTCCAGCGAAATCGACGGCATTTTGTATTAAATTGCGTAAACCATGTATAATCTCTGGTGAGCGGTTTATCAGGGGTTCGTGCAAGGCGCAGCCTTTTGCGGGAGATGTGCGAAAATGCACCGATTTTCCACGCGCCAAGTGGGGCTCAGCCGCCTCTTGTAAAATAGCGGTCAGCGGGGCCTGTTGCAGATGCTTATCATCTTTGCCGCGCCGCCCCATAGAGTGCAGAATATCGCGGCAGCGGTCGGCTTGATCACGAATTAATAGGGCGTCAGCGTGCAGGTCTGGCCGGTCTTTTAACTCACTTAAAAGCTCAGAGCTGACAAGTTTGATCGTTGCTAAGGGTGTGCCTAGTTCATGTGCAGTTGCGGCCACTACGCCGCCTAGGTCTGTTAGCTTTTGCTCTCGGGAAAGGGCCATTTGGGTGGCCAAAAGCGCGTTTGACATTGACCGGATTTCAACGGAGATCCGCCGTGAATAGACCGATAAAAATACTACCCCTGTTATAATTGCAGCCCAAAAGCCAAAAGTAAAAAGCTCGGGTGTTTTCATTTCAACCCCATCACTTAGGCGCAGAGGTAAATGGAAAAATGCGGCAATCGTAACCAAAAGACTTGCAGCGCTCGCCAAAATCACAGTCGTGCGCAGCTCAAGCACGCTGGCTGAAATTGCAACGGGGGCGATGACTAAAATCACAAAAGGATTGGCCAGCCCCCCCGTGAGAATTATAAGCGAAAATAATTGCAACAAATCAAACAACAAAGATAAAAGCGCTTGTGCCTCGGTCAGTCTTTTTGTGACGGGAAATACCTTGATGGAAATAAGGTTAGCAAGCACCGATGCGCCGATCACCGCCAGACAAATGTCCATAGGTAAGGCGATGCCAAAAACCCTGACAGAGATCAGCAAGGCCAAGGTTTGCCCCGCGATTGCCAGCCAACGTAAAAAGATCAACGTGCGCAGCCGAACCCATGCTGAGCGTGACCCGATCGAAGCGATGCCTATGGTGTTGTTTTGCATGGGTCCCCAAAGGTGCGGTGATTTTGTCATTGCGATTGGCGCGACAAGTCCTATCTAAGATATGATGTTATGTGGGGAGCCAAGACAATGTCAAAAAGATACTCTTACAGTGCAATTTTTGTCGTGTCGGGTTTTTTGGCGGCTTCAGCAATTTATGTTCTTTCGAAGGGCGCTAATGCATTTTCTGAGTGTGGTGGTGGACAAATTTCAAGCGGCACGATAGGCGGTCCCTTTGAGTTAATTAATCAAGACGGCCTAACCGTCACAGATAAAGAGGTAATAATCAGGCCGTCGCTTTTATATTTTGGCTATACCTATTGCCCCGATATTTGCCCCTATGATGTGGCACGCAATGTTGAGGCGAGCGATCTTTTAAAAAAATGGGGCTATGATGCGACGCCTGTCTTTATCTCAATTGACCCGAAACGTGATACGCCCGACGTTTTGCGCGATTTTATAGCTAATATGGACCAAAAATTAATGGGGCTTACGGGTTCTGACGCGCAAATCAAGGCGGCCTCCCAAGCATATAAAACCTATTATAAAGTAAATGAGACAGGGGATGATTATTATTTAGTTGATCACTCGACCTTTACTTATTTGGTTTTACCAGATTTGGGCTTTGTCGACTTTTTCCGCCGTGATGATACGGCCGAACAGATTGCCGAAAAGACCGCTTGTTTTATTAAGGCCACGACAAAGGACTGATAGGGTTGGCCAATTGAAAAAAAGGCTATAAACTATTTAGCAGTAACCGTGAAAAGGCAGAACATGGCCGAGATAGCCGCCCAAGACCTTATGGAAGATAAAAGCCTGCTTTTGGTAGACGATGACGCGCCCTTTGTGACGCGCTTGGCAAAGGCGATGGAAAAGCGTGGATTTATCGTTCAAGCGGCTACATCTGTGGCAGAAGGGATGGCGTTGGCAAGGGCCCATCCTCCCAGCTATGCAGTAGTTGATTTGCGCCTTGAAGACGGTAATGGCCTAGACGTAGTTGAGGCCTTGCGCGAATTGCGCGGCGATTGTAAGATTATAGTTTTAACGGGCTACGGTGCGATTGCAACGGCCGTGGCTGCTGTTAAAATTGGTGCGATTGATTATTTGGCCAAGCCCGCCGACGCCGA